>JAEWLX010000071.1 GCA_023457325.1 Bacillota bacterium
GGGTAATTCAATTGTTTGATATAGTTCAAGCGCTTCGTGCTTTTTTAACTCTTCAAGGACGCGGGGACGAAGCTTAATTGTTAAATAAGCAACTTTTGTTGTTCGTAAGGGATTCGACTCATCGAAAAGAGACAACTCGGAATCATCTTTTCCGTGGGCATCAACCCCAAAATAATTAAGAATTGAGTCTACATTATTTTTCAAAGTAGAATCGAGAAGATAAGAGGCAAGTAATAAATCAAAGGCTATGCCTTTTATATTAATGTTTAGCCGGCTAAAGGCAACGATTAAAGCTTTGGCGTCAAAACATGTCTTGCGAACTTTATCATCTTCTAAAATCCTTTTTAAGTCTTCGTCAATAATCAAATCTTCATAGGAGAGATAATAATGCTTTTTGCCATTTGAAAGAGCAAGACCAAGTAGAGAAGTCTTGAAATAATTGTCCTCCTTCATGTCTAAAAATAAGGCGATGTCATTTCCCAAGTCGAGATCATGACACGAACTAATTTTTTCATAGGCAATTTTTATATCGCGTTCCGATTCAATTTTAAATTGGCTTGGCAAACGGTTGAGAAGTTGTTTGAGCTCATATCTTTGCCCAAACTCATTAATTTTGTCAAAAACATAACCTTGATAAAGCGTATCTTCAAGTGTGAAAGGCAAGTCGATATCGGTTTTAATGGTGGCCAAGCGCTTCGACATTTCACCAGTTTTTTGATAAGCAATTATATTTTCGCCAATCTTGCCCTTAATATCTGCTGCTTGGGCAACAATCTTTTCAAATGTCGAAAACTCTTGAAGGAGTTTAATGGCCGTTTTTTCACCGATACCAGGTATACCTGGTAGATTGTCGCTGGCATCCCCTCTTAATCCCTTATAGTCAGGTATTTGCTCGGGAGTAATGCCATATTCAAGAGGCATTGATTTCTCGTCCATTACCATAATATTAGACATGCCTGTTTTTAAAATATGAATAGCAATATTTTTGTCGATTAATTGCAAGAAGTCTCGATCTGAAGTATAGACGATGACTTGATGCCCATCGTTGCTCGCCATTTTGGCAATTGTTCCACAAACATCATCAGCCTCATAGCCCTCTTGTTCATAAACAAAAATGCCAAGTGATTTTAATAGCTCACGGGCCAATGGCATTTGCATTATTAAATCGGCATCAGTTGGTTTGCGATTGGCTTTGTATGCTTCGAATTCATCGTTACGAAAGGTTTTCTTTCCGACATCAAAACCAACGATAATGTGTTCGCCGCCCTTAAACGATGACAAGATTTTATTAATCATATTGCCAAAGGCAAACAAAGCGTTAGTTGGCACGCCCTCTTTAGTACGCATAACTTTGGCATTTGGTCCGTATGCAGTGGCGTAGTAGGCGCGAAAAAGCAGAGAGTTTCCATCTATTACATAAACTTTAGCCATGTTATTCCTCCAAAGCGACTATGTCATTGGCAATGAAAACATTTTCGCGTTTACGATCCATAAATCCGGTTATCCGGATGATGTTTTTCTTTTGTAACAATTGATAAGATAGCGCATAAGTCTTAGCAAAAATAGTCACATCCAAGTCACCGCTATCGTCATAGATGTTTAAAAAGGCCATCGGTGTCCCGTTTCGCGTATTTATAACTCGCACAGTGCGAATTACTCCGACAACTTGTAAAGTTGCGCCTTGACTATCTTTAGCATCGGCAATCGCTGTGATGGGATGCTTTTTGATAATCTCCATTTTGTATTTTAAGGGCGAACCAGAAATCATCAAACCTAAGACTTCATATTCGCGATCTAAATTTTCAAGCGGGTCATCAAAGGCCTCTTGATACCGCGGTTTGCTCGCGAAAGGCAAATCGATAACCATTTGCCCCTCCTTAGAATAAAGCATGGCTCCGTAACGTAGAGCCGTGTTAATCGTTGCTCTTAATGACGAACGCGAGACATCAAAATTATCAAAAGCACCAGCGTCAATTAACTTCGTAATTTGCCCTTGGTTAATTTTATAATTAATCATGCGGGCAACAAAGTCGAAAAAGTCCTTGAACGGGCCGTTATTCAGACGCTCTTTGATAATGGTATCAACTAAGGCGCCGAGAATTCCTTTAATTGATGATAAAGGGAAAAGAAGAGCGTTATCTTTAACGATAAAAGCCTGAGTCGAACGATTGATATCGGGATTAAGAATACTGATCCCCATCTTGCGTACTTCGTTGAGCGTCTCGTTAAATTTAGTGTCGTTATTTCCCGAAGAACTACCGAGAATGGAAGCGTAAAATTCGGGAGCATAATATGTTTTTAAATAAGCCATTTGACAGGCGAGAACTGCATAGCAAAGTGAATGACTACGGTTAAAACCGTAATCTGCGAATTTGTAGATTAAATCAAAAACGGACTTTGCTTCTTCTTTGCTGTAGCCATTGTTAATCGAACTGCTGATGAAGTTAGTTTCAAGACTTGATAGTTTGGCGCTGTCTTTTTTGGAAATGGCTCGCCGAAAAAC
>JAEWLX010000072.1 GCA_023457325.1 Bacillota bacterium
GACAAACCTCACCTTTGGTCACTAGAAACACCACATTTGTATACCTTGCTTACTACTTTAAAAACAGCGAGTGGTTTTGATACCGTTGTGACCAAGTTTGGCTTTCGCGATATTCGCTTTGAAAAAAGTGGCTTTTTCCTCAACGATAAGAAAATCAAACTCGTCGGACTTAACCGCCACCAGTCATACCCTTATGTTGGTTATGCCATGGCAAAAGGCGGACAAGAAGACGATGCCGATATTTTTAAATATCGCCTAGGTGTCAACATCGTCCGCACTTCGCATTATCCTCAATCGGAGCACTTCTTAAATCGTTGCGATGAAATCGGTTTACTCGTCATTAATGAAATTCCTGGCTGGCAATACATTGGTAAAGATGATACCTGGCGCAACAACTATCTTGATTTTGTCGAAAGGATGATTTGCAAAGAGTATAACCACCCCAGTCTCATCGCTCATGGCGTGCGCATTAACGAAAGCCAAGATGATCACGATCTATATCAAAAATCTAATCAAATCGCCCGTGAGATCGATCCCTATCGTCCAACCCTTGGTGTTCGTAATTTTAAAAATAGCGAACTACTTGAAGATATCTATACATACAACGATTTTTCTAGCGAAGATCTAAGTCATGGTCTAGATAATCCCAAAACAATTGATGCCGGCAAAGCTCCTGTACTTGTGACCGAGTACTTAGGCCATATGTTCCCCACCAAAGCCACCGATTCATCTGAGCGACGCATTATGCACGCCCTGAGGCACGCAAGAGTGATCGATGATAATTACAACTATCAAAACCTAGTTGGGGCTATCGGTTGGTGTTTTAGTGACTATTATACCCATCGCGATTTTGGCTCAGGTGATCATATCTGTCATCATGGCGTTTTAGATATGTTCCGCAATCCAAAATACGCAGCTAGTGTCTATGCCTCACAAAGCGATAATAAGTTTGTCTTCGAAGTCTTGTCTAATTTATCTCCTGGTGATTTTAGCGAAGCGATTGTCGGCGTGACATACATCGCCACGAACGCTGATTACGTTGAATTATATCGAAATGATACGTTCGTCAAAGCCTTTTATCCAAACCGCGGCAAATACCGCTACATGCCTCACCCTCTTATCGAAATCGATGACTATATTGGTGCCTCCTTTAGTGAAGAACGCTTTAAAAGCAAAGACGCTGAACGAATAAAAGATGCTCTTGCTTATGTCGCACTAAACGGTTTAAATAAATTGCCCTTTAGACATAAACTTCGCGTTGGTTTAGTCATGTTTAAACACAAGATGTCATACGATGACTTAGTCGAACTATGGAATAAGTATGTTGGCACTTGGGGTAATAAACTGACCGTCTTTCAATTTAAAGCCTATAAAGATGGCAAATTGATGGCCAGCAAGATGTTTGGTCAATCAACTGAATTTACCTTATCTGCCGAAGCGAATAAAACAGTCTTAATTAACGACGAAACATATGATGTTGTTCGTGTTGAAATCGCTCTTTTCGACCAATATAAAACATTGTGTAACTACGCGAGTTTTCCCATTACTTTCAAGTGTCAGGGACCGATTGCCATTCTTGGACCTAAAACCGTTCCTTTATATGGCGGAAGAATATCAGTATATGTGCGAAGTTTAAAAGGCAAGGGCAAGGCGGCTCTATATATTCAAAGTGACGACTACCAAAGCAAAGTTGAGTTTGACGTGAAATAGAAAAAGCGACCAATCGGTCGCTTTTAATTAACAAGTTAATTACTCAGCTTTTGTTTCTTTGTTTTCGGAAGCGATAGCCGCTCTTCTTTCATCGACTTCCTTGACGATTTGAGCGTATTTCTTTTCGTCGATCTTATAGAGAAATCTCGTAATTAAATATGCACCGACATAAAGCAAAAAGGGAACAAGCGTCATGACGGCCGCGAGAGTCACCATATCGTGCTGTCCGTTGGCGATCGCGGCATTAGCTTGAGTTATAATATTCAACTCAGGATTAAATCCTTTTTGAACTTCAAGTTCGGATATTTGTTCGGTTACAACCAAAGCACCACTGACAAGTAAGGTCAAATAAACGATACCTTGTTGAGCTGAACTGGCGAGTTTAGCGGTCAACGGTCTTAACGAGAAAGCAACGGCTTCTTTTCTTTCGCCGGTCTTCCACTCGTTATATTCGATGGTGTTTTCCATCATAATCAAGAGAATAAGATAAAAGATGCCTTGTCCGGCAAAGATGACGATGCCTAAAATGTAAAGAAGAATTGGATAAGTTTTACCAATCGGTTCAACACCATTCAACGGTGCTCCGATGAAAAAGAAGACAACATGGCCAAGCGCCATCATCAAGAAGCTGATGAAAAGCAAGGTGTTTCGCTTTAAAAACTTAATCAAAACCGGGAACAAAAATTGCGCAAGAATTGTTCCGCCTGCATACATAATGGTAAATAGGAATTGAACGCTTCCGCCAACATCGTAGTTAAAGGTTAAATAGAAGTAGTTTAGACCTAGACCGTTAAGGATATTTGAGGCGATGTAGTAAATTAAAATAACAATGACAATCCAACGAAGTTGATTATTCGTCTTAAGCAAGCGGAACATATCGCCAAACTTTGTTTTTTGTGAGATTTTTTCTTGTTCGAGATTGCGCGCTGATTCTTTTGCGAAAAAAACTAAAATTAGTTGTGAAGCTAAGAAAACAACCGAGACAACAATGGCGATGATTCCGTAGTTTTCGACAGCGTTGCCACCGACAACCATCGGAACAATTCCGCCAACGGCAAAGGCGCCAAAACTTATAAAAATTGACATAATCGTCGTTATTTCATTTCGTTGCTTTTCGTCGCTAGTTAAAGCGGGAAGCATCGACCAATAACCAATATCATTCATCGTATAAGTGATATCCCATAAGAAATAAAAGACACCAAAAAGGACAACATAAGCCCATCCTTCAGGACGAGCGAGGAACAGCACGAGCATGACGGCCGTATTAGTAATTGCACCAATCAAAATCCAAGGTTTATACTTGCCCATTTTAAAATGGCATCGCTCGATAATAAAACCCATGATTGGATCATTTAGCCCATCCCAAATGCGAGCGATGATAACAATTAAGGAAATAACACCAAACTGCGTGGCATATAGTCCTGGATCACGAACGCCGTTAACATAACCAATTGGGGCGGCAAATTGAATGTAAGTTATCAAAAACAAACTAATTAACGTATAGGCGGCATCTCTTCCCAAAGCGGTCGCTGAATAGATCCATTTTGTCTTGCGTGGAACGATATCCCCTGTAAAAGTGGAGTTAATTTTCATGAGTCTGCTCCTTATTAACTATTAATAATTGTAATCGCAAAGAAGAAAAACGACATTAATATTTTGAAATATTACCAGCAATTCTTAACTTTTTCAGCAAAACCCATCATCTCTTCAAAGTAGATTTGTTTGCCTTCGATCACGACATAACCGGTAAACTTGCCAAAAACTTGATGCTGAATCGACTTAATAATTAAAACGTTTGAGTTGCTGAAACGATCAAGAATCGGCTCAAAGGTTAAAGCAATATCGCCGGTTTTGCTGCGAAATTTCCATGGTTTGAGAAAATCATCGCGGTTATTATCAGCGATAGGAATATCAAATTTAACATCATCGAGCTTATAAGCCTTATCCCCATAAAAGAACATGTTTTCGCTGGCAGCGCTCGTGTCGCCAAAACCATAGCCGAGATTAAAACCGATCTTTTTGCCTTTATAGACACCGCTCATCGAGGACCAATACCAAGTGTTGTTATAAGTCCAGACACCTCTACCCCAATCAAGCACGCCCCACGAGTCACTTGATAGGTCATATGTTTCTTCGCCAACCTTCGCGTAACCATTAGCCTTAAGAAGATTAATCTTTTGGTTATAGTAGAAATGTTTTGGCTTTTTAAAGGGAGTGGCAATGACCATCGACTCTTTAATTGTCTCTTCTAAATAAATATCGCAACGAAATGGTTTATCGCCATCAAAGTTTTTCATGTCACAAACGAGATGGCGCTTGCCATTTTCGTGAAGAAAGTGAAAAGAAAAATTCTTCGTATTAAAAATAACATCACCACTTGTAGAGGTAGAGGGAAGCATAATCTTGCCTTTAGGCAAAAGACCCATCACATTCTTTGTCTTTTGGATTGCTTTATCAAAGTTAAAAACAGTCGCGCCGACAAGTGACATATACGAATTGTCAGCGATCGTCAAAGCCACACCGACATGATTGTTACCAATATAGTAATAATCCCATTCTTTAATTCTTAAATTAGGCGCCTTTATTTCATCTCGCGCATACTTTTTTACTAGCGAAAAAGCATAGCCAGCCTCGTTTAAATTGCCTTCTTCATTTAAGAGCGGACCTTCACTTAATCTATTTTGCATAAAAAACCTCCATAACTTGTATTCTTATTCTAACAAAGTAATGAAGGTAATATTAGTCAAAAAAATCTTATTTGCAGTTGCAATTGTCATCGCGGCAACAATCGTCTTCGCAATCACAATTGTCATCACACCCACAATCACTCGTGCCTTTTAAGGCTTTACTAATCAATTCTTTAGCTTGCCCTACACTAAGAGCGCGCCCGACCGATAAAATCTTGCCATTAACGACTAAACCTGGGGTCGACATAACACCTAATTTTATTATTTCCTCAAAATCGGAAACGTGTTCAACTTCGACATTAAGACCAAGTTCCTTAACGGCTTGAATTATTGCTTCGTAATTAGCGGTCGACTTTTTGCAGCACCCACCCAAGGCTTGAATTTTCATGTTTTATCCTCCTATATGAATAAAATTGATAATAAATTGAATAAATAGCCGATAGCGATAATTCCTATCATGACTATCAGTAAAAATGCGATCAATAATTTTGGTTTAACAGCTTTCCTAAGCATAATCAATGAAGGTAGCGATAAAGCAGTCACGCTCATCATAAAGGCTAAGACAGTGCCAAGACCAGCGCCTTTGGCATACAACGCTTCTGCTACCGGTAGTGTTCCAAAAATGTCAGCGTACATCGGCGCACCAAGAATAGTCGCAAGAGGTACACCATACCACCGGTTCGAACCAAGAATTGATTCAATCCAAGCACCAGGAATAACATTGTGAATAATCGCCCCTATTGCTACACCAATTAACATATATGGCAATACTTTTTTTAAAGTTCCCAACATTTGATCACGAGCGTAAATGAGCCGATCTCTTCTAGTTAAATTAGGTTCGTCGATATTGACACTTTGCCCCTTTAAAACAAAATCTTCAACCTGCGTACCTAAACCTGATTTTTCGATTATCGTGCCACCAATAACAGCAATAATTAGACCTGCGACAACGTAGGCGATTGCTACTGGCCAGCCAAAAAAACCAACCAGCAAGATAATCGAACCTAAATCAACTAACGGACTCGAAATTAGAAAACTAAATGTCACGCCAGAAGATAACCCAGCTCGTGTAAAGCCGATGAAAATAGGAATGGACGAACAGCTACAAAAGGGGGTGAGTGTTCCCAGTAAAGCGCCAATCACATTTGCGCCGATTCCGTGATAGCGACTTAATATTTTCTTGGTTCGTTCCGGCGGGAAATACGATTGTATGTATGAGATAGAAAAAATGAGGATGCACAATAAAATAGTAATTTTGATGATGTCATAAATGAAAAATTGAATCGAAGACTGAACTTTGTAT
>JAEWLX010000073.1 GCA_023457325.1 Bacillota bacterium
GCGTTTGGCCACTTCGCTATTCCTCCACGAGCCTGACGATTATATTATGGTGGATGTTGAGGGGCTTGAACCCCCGACCTCCGCCGTGTAAAGGCGATGCTCTCCCAACTGAGCTAAACATCCACACAAGACACCATATAAGCGTGCTTAACTAATATATCATTTGATATATTGCAAGTCAACAATAATTTCTCATCGAAATAGACGCGTAAAACACGAAAAAAACACCACTATGTGGTGTTTAATTCATCTAATAACCTTTCTTTCCTAACAGCCGGAACATGTTAGATTTATAGACTTCTACCCCAGGTTGATTGAAAGGATTAACACCTAATAGATATGCAGACATGGCACACGCTCTTTCAAAGAAATAGAATAATTGGCCAAGCGTAAAGGGAGTCATCTCTGCTATTTCGATAATTATATTGTTGATTTTTCCTGTCTCAACGTGAGCTTTTAAAGTTCCTAAAAAAGCTTTTTCATTAACATAACTTAGTGACTTACCTGTTAGATAATTTAAATCATCAAGATTGCTCTGATCATAAGGGATGAGAATGTCATTATTGGGTTTAATTACATTGAGAATCGTCTCAAATAATATGGGTGAACCATCTTGTACGAACTGACCTAGACTATGAAGATCGGTCGAAAACGACACTGATGCCGGAAATAAACCGAGGTGATTCTTGCCTTCAGACTCGCCGAATAATTGTTTTAACCACTCACCAAATTGAAGCAGTTTAGGTTCATAGACAACATATAGTTCAACACTTTTGCCTCGACGATACAAATAGTCTCTTGTCACTGCATATTGATAGCATTCGTTGGCTATTAAATCGGGATTTGCATACTTTTTGTAAGCCTCAAAAGCCCCAGCCATCAGTTGATCAATATCAATTCCGGCACAGGCAATTGGAAAAAGACCGACGGCAGTTAGGACGGAAAAACGTCCACCGACATCAGAAGGTAAAACAAAAGTAGGATATCCCTCGTTTTGACTAAGTGTTTTTAATGCACCTTTTTCTTTATCGGTCGTTGCAAATATTGCCTTTCTTGCTTTTTCCTTACCACCTTGTTTTTCAAGGAGATCGCGAAGGAGGCGAAAGGCGATCGATGTTTCGGTTGTCGTTCCACTTTTGGAAATAACATTAACGGCAAAGCGCTTGTTTTCTAAATACCTCAATGTTTCGTAAGTATATTCTGAGGAAAAGGTTTGTCCGAGAAAGATTATTTCTAGTTTATCGTCACTTCTAAGACCACGAAGGGCTTCAATTGCCGCGCGAGAACCGAGATACGATCCACCGATTCCGCAAACAACCAAAACGTCGTAATTATCTCTTACTTCCTTGGCATACTTTTTGATTTTACTAAATTCGTCACGATCATAATTTATCGGCAAATCGACCCACCCTAAAAAATCGTTGCCAGCACCGGATTTTTCACTAATCATGCGGTCAATATTGGCAACTTTTTCTTTATAAGAAAGTAAATCGATTGGCTCGATTAAGTTTTCAAGATTAACTTTCAACATCTTCTTCAGCCTCCTTGGTTTGATTGACTTGTTCTTTTGTCCATTGATCAAGTTGTTCTTTTAATGGCGAGAAATCGATATATTCTTCATCGATAATCGAGCGCTTGCGTGTTTGTGCTTTATGGTCTAGTCGATCTTCAATTGTCACCTTGCGAAGCGATACTTTCATAAAGTGATTGTTTGAATCGATTTCTAAAATCTTAACGTTATAATTACGACCGACTTGAATATAGCGAGATATATCAAAAACAAAACGGTCGCTGATTTCCGAAATATGAAGGAGTCCATTGACATCATGCTCGAAAATCATCAAAGCCCCGAATTTTCTTAATTCAATAACTGTGCCTTCGATGATATCGCCGACCTTGAACTCAACTGCCATTACTTTTTCTCTCCATGAATCAAAGCCTGCAAGTAATATATATCTTCAAGCGAAGTCACTTTCATCGCTCTTTTGTCGCCCATTACTAAATGAACAGGCATGAAGGTTTTAAAAATTAAACCGGCGTCATCGGTGTTATTTGAATCATCTTTCAAGAGATGGTGGGCAATATAAATCATGCCTACTTTAAAAGCTTGCGGAGTCTGAATTCGATACACGTTTTTTCGCTCGGGCATAAAGCCAATTGCATCTCCATCAAAAGAAATGGCGGGGGTGTCCTCAAGTGGTAAGGCGGTCGTAACCGCATTATATTTCATAGCTCCCGCGATGCAATCACAAATAATTTTCTCGCTAACTAATGGGCGAGCGGCATCGTGAATTAGCACAATATCATCATCTTTAGAAAAGGTCTTAATGAATTTGACACCATTAAAGCTTGATTCTTGGCGGGTAGCACCCCCAATAATCACGTGTTTTACTTTGTAAAAATTGTTATCTTGAATCAAATTAGAAATGTAATCAACGGCATCCTTTTGGACAGCGACAACGATTAAATCGATCTCTTTGACGGCATGAAAACTTTTAATGGCATACCAAATTAACGGCCTCCCATCAATTTGATAAAACTGTTTTAGTTTGTCAGCATGAAAACGTTGGGATGAACCAGCAGCGAGTATTAGAGCGATATTCATAATTACTCCTTTTTAGCGATAATGGCTTTTTCTTTTTTTTCAAGCATCGATGCGACCGAAACCGAATCGATAATTAGTTTCATTACTTTTTCTAGTTCACTATTTGATGAATAATCAGCGGCACAAATGTAATTAACGCGCCCATCTTCGTAAAGCTGAGCAACTTTATCTTTTTTGCCCCGAGGATAAACAGCGATAGAACGTCCGCCGTTTTGCTTAACAAGAATCATCATCGGAATATCTGTCATTCCATCTCCAAGATAAACAATATTACGATAAGGAATGCGACGAACAGGCGTTTTTTCATTTAGTCTGTCATCGTCAGTCGCTTCGATAACGCCTTTGGAAATTCGAAACAGATGCTGGGTTTTTTGTGTATAGTTTACGGCAAATTTAGGCCAAATTGGTTCACCAGTTACATCATCAAAAAGAAATTCGCATCCGTAAATCATTTTGAATTCTTTAGCGATGCTGCAACCATCAATAATCTCCTTAGTTCCTGATGATGTTAAATAATGTTCTACTCTAACACCATTTTCTAATCCGTAGTTATTGATGCGATTGAACCAAGTTGTGACTCCATCGAAATACTTAATATCTTTGCCGAGACTTTGTAGCCATTCTCGGGTCATCTTAATATTTTTTCTTTTCGCCATGACAATCATCATATACATGTATGATAAAATACGTTCAACTCCTGTTTTTGCCGAAAACTCTCCAGTTGCTCCCCAAAACTCTTGCGGAGTCATCCCGAGTGCCGGAATAAAACTATAGTTTTGCATATCTTCAGGCGTCAAAGTTTTGTCGAAGTCGTAGATAATCGCCATTATTGGTTTTCCGTCCATATTTACACCTCGGCAAAATATTATCATTGGATAATATAAAAGTCAATCTTACGAGGCGAATAAAAGCAAGTCACGGTCGATACTTTTTCTATCTTTATAACCTTGCATCATCATAACCTATAAGATAGAATAATTAAGCAACAAATATAATTTGTTTGGAGAACGAAAAATGCCACAGTGGTTAGAATGGACATTAATAGCGTTGGCGGGAGTCGCAGCTCTCTATGTTCTTTTTTTCATCGTCGTTGTTTTTATCATCTATAAGTTCAATAAGAGACTAACAAAAAGGCGTGAGGCTCTTCGCTTACTTCTTGCCCAGCGAAAAGATATTACCCTATCCCTTTTTCAGTTGGCGAGTAAGGAAAAGATTGCAATTACGACGGCGGTGCGTCTTAAAATGTCTGAACTTAGTAATAAGGAAATTGGCTTGTTTAACGACCATGAGATCATTGAGTATTCGCCAACCTTAGAAAAGATAGCAAAGCTTGTTACCGACATGATTGATGGTCACAAGTCGCTCAAAAAGAGCGAAGAATATGCGCAGTTTAAGAAAGAACTGATTGAACTTGATGAAATAAAAAGACAGCATATCGCTATCTATAACTCCGATGTAAATGGTTATAATTATTGGATAAGGCTTAAGTCTTATCGTCGTATTTTATTAGCGCTTAACTTTAGCGAAAAAAAGCGCCTTGAATAGAAAGGTTTATATGAAACAACCAATTATCCTCTGCATTATGGACGGATATGGCATTCGTCACGCCGAGAAAGGCAACGCCATCTTCGCCGCCAAAAAACCAAATCTTGAACGTATTTTTCAAGAAAATCCTTACACGGAAATCGAGACATCGGGCGAATCAGTCGGTCTTCCTGATGGGCAAATGGGCAACTCCGAAGTTGGTCATTTAAACATCGGTGCCGGGCGAATCGTTTATCAGTCATTGACTTTAATCAACAAAGCTATTCGCGAGAAAACTTTCTTTCAAAATGAAAAATATCTCAAAGCGATTGATTACGCTAAGAAAAACAAATCGGCTCTTCACGTTCTCGGTCTAGTAAGCGATGG
>JAEWLX010000074.1 GCA_023457325.1 Bacillota bacterium
TATTATCGGTGGCATAAAAACCAGCCTCAATTGGCGAACCTGAGTCAGCACCGGCACTAATAATGGTTAAACTCTCTAAATGGAAACGTTTTCCCACACCTAGAAGAGTCAATGAGGTGGAATCAGAACCATCATTCAAATCAAATGTGTAGTTGGTAGGATTGGTGGCTGGGACAGAAATGGTTTTTCCGTTAGTGTCTGCACTAGTTGTAACCTTAATACTTACTATGTCGCCAGAATATTTAAAGGCATTGACAATTACCTGTGACACTTTGATACTCGCAAAATTAAAGGTGATTGATCCAACAGCTGATGATGAACCAAACTTCATGTTTGTGGCTGTCGGAGTTGTATTACCAAATATTTTGCTACCAGATACTGACGTTAAGGTTATGTCGCTAGTAAAATAAGTCGATACATTATCATTAATTGCTGATGAAAAATCGGTTCCTGTGTTTGAACAAGTAAAGTCCTTAACGACAATATCATATTCACTTTGTTGACCAATTGGATCGGCGTGAGGTGCGCATGAATACGTTATAATAACGCTTTGAATTACTGCTGAAGAGCCATTTGCAGTCAAACGGAAATGATAAGGAAGTGTACTGGTGTAATTAACCGCCCCAGAAGTGATGCTTGTTTGCGTGTATTTTTCGCCATCAAAACTGGTTGCCATCGTTAGCGATCCAAACGTTGTAAAATTGGCTTGTATACTGGTGATTGATGTTATTTGTGAATTTGCTTTATTGGCGAGATAACCGGCCGAATTAAGTTCGACGTGATTGCCTACGCTAGCCCTTGCTCCAAAATATTCGAAATCACTGTAGCGAATTTCTTTTTCGTAGTAGCCATACATTGCTGACGATGTCGGAGCATTGCTGGCGTCCATGGTGACGGTGTAGGATGGCTCGGAGCCCTTAATGTTATCAGGTGCTTTTTGAAATGAACCAGTGAGAACGACGATGAATCCGAGTAAGGCGGTGGCGATGGTAGCTAGACCATATTTGGCGTTGTTATTTGTTTGCATATTTTTCTATTCTAAACGATTCATTGGAATAACGCTATATATAAAATATAGTATTGTAACACTCGCTACATTTCGCACGCTTATCATTTTTATATAAATTTATAAACAAAATTTCCGAAAAAAAATATTTTTCCACTCATTATTCCGATGGCATCGCAAGTATTTTTGTGCTGGAAAAACTTTGGCTTAAATTTACCTTGTTATGCTTTTTGAAAATGCATATACTATGTAATACGAAGACGCAAATCTTCATAAGCATAACGACGTCACATAGTAGAAAAAGACAATCTCAACGATTCTTTTTTTGCACGCCATAATCGGCGATATGAGCGCCAGAATAACCACAAAAGACCGTTAAAACAATTAGGGAGGATCGTTTTATGGGAATGTTTAAGACAACGGATGAATTAATTGACAAATTCATCGGAAATGATGATGACAAACGCGCGGATTATTTGAAAAGAGAAAATAGCAACTTTGTCTATTCTCTTCCTTTGCTTCGTAAGAATTTATCCAATCGCGCAGAAGAAGAATACTTAATGACTCACATTCTTCCTAAGAAGCTCGTTGAACTATACGAAGATGGAGTCGTTTATATTCACGACAAACAGTTAAGTTCGTATTGCCAGTCGATTTCGTGCCGCGATGTCGCGATGCGCGGTATTCCTAGTTTAGCAAAGAACATGTTGGAATCAGATGCGGCCGCTTCTCTTTTTACCCTTATCCGCCATTTTAGCAATATCGTGACATTGATGAGTCAGCAAGTTTCGGGAGCAGTTATGCTTGCGCAAATGACAACCATCCTCGCCTCATATCTCTACGATGAAGAGCTGCGTGGCGTTGATTATTCAGATAAACTTCTCACTCGTTTGATGTATCAACTGATTTATGAACTAAACTTGCCCCTTAGAGCTGGCTCGGAATCAGCTTTCTCAAACTGTACCCTTGAATTTGGAAAACCATCTGAAGACATCAAGGATGAGTATGTTGTTGTCGGTGGTGAACCTCGTGAATACCGTTATACTGACATTCCCGCTACTTATTTTGATCGCATTAATGTTGCCTTTATTAGCGCGATGGCAAAAGGTACGAATAAAGGTATTCCCCTAACTTTCCCGCTTATAACTGTTCAAATTGATGATAATTTTAATTATCATAACCCCGTCTTTCTTATGCTATTAGAAAAGATGTATAGATGGGGCGGCGTTTACTTTGAAAACTTCCGCACTGAAGCATTCAATGACCCTTACTATAAAAATCTTAACCCCTTAATCAAAGCCAAAGACCCGGCTGTTTCCAGAAGTCTTTGCTGCCGACTAAATATTAACCTCGGTCTCTTATCGCGTCTTGGTGGTGGTATTTTTGGATCTTCAGTTGGCAATGTTGGCGCGATTCAAGTTTTAAATCTCAACATGAACAGGATGTTAATTGAATTTGGCCATGACGAAGCTTTATTAAAAGATAAAATACGCGAATACATGGAAATTATGGAAGAAGGGCATCTCGCCAAGCGCAAATGGGTCGAAGATCATAAGGAACTATATCCAACTTTCTTCGCTTTTAATAAGAATTTAAAAAATTACTTTAACGTCTTCGCCGTAACCGGTATGCATGAAGGTCTAATCAATGTCGGATATCCACTAGGCATGAATGATCCAAACGGAAAACTTTATGCTCACGAGTTGATGCAATATATGTCAAAAGTTGTTGATGATTTTATTGTTCGCGATCGGGTTGCGTGCGGAATAGAATATGCCCCTGCCGAAAACGCCGGGATTAAACTCGCTCGCAATGATGTGAAATGGGCCGAAAAACATGGCCGCAAAATATTTGTTCAAGGCGAGAGCGATAACGTCTTCCTTACTTCTGGATGCATGCTTCCATTTAGCGAGCCTGATTTTACCAAGCAAATTGAAAACGCTGCCGAGTTTCAAGGCTATGCTACTTCGGGATCAATTCTCCATCACTTTATCGAATCAAAGATCGAGCCAGAATTATTAGCAAAATACATTGAACGTCTTTTTAGAAAACCTATTAACTATATTACCCTTTCACCGACAGTTAGTAGCTGCTTGTCCTGTGGACAAACGCTTGCAGCCACTGACGCTCTTCATGTTGATGAATGTCCAACTTGCCACAGCACCGATATCGGAACATATAGTCGCGTGATTGGTTATGTGCGCATGATTGCCCGCAAAAACATTAAGATTAACGAAAAAGGCTATTATAAAGGCGATTATAACTTCTGGAGCAAAGCGCGTCGTTTCGACTGGGCTCAACGTCGGCGCTTTCATGAAAGCGACACCGATGATACGGTATTATAAGAATTTAATTTTGACCCTCAGCGAAGTCGACGGTCACCCCTCGCTTTTGGTTCATGCTTTGACGGGCTGTTCCCTACATTGTTTTCAGTGTTTTAACTATGAGGAGTTAATCACCAATAAGCAGGAAAGATATTACACAATCAAAGATGTCGTTAATTATGTTATTCGGCAGAAGGATTTAACCGAATACATTATTTTCAGTGGCGGTGAATTTTTAAATGCTTCACTTGACGATTTAGTTCATGACTTATTAGCGATTCGCGAGGTCTCAAATAAACCTATTATCATTTACACGAATGGAACAAACTTTGAAAAGATGATGGCCCTTCATAAGCAAAAATTAGTTGACGGCTTTCATATTGATATGAAACTTCCATACCACCTTCTTAGCAAAGACGATAATGATCTGATCGAATTGACTTTAGGGGTAAAGGGCAAAGATAAAGCGTTTTTTGATAGTCTCATTAAAGCTCTTGATTTCACTATTTATAGCGACAACGGCTTTAGTAAAGTTCGAAGTGTTCAGTACCCCTTTTTAAGTGAAAGCGCCTTTGAAGAAAATCGTATTTTTATCGATCAACTTAATCAAAAATATAATAAAACCGTTCCCTACGAAGTAAATAATTTTATTTATCCAGAACAATAACTATAAAAAAACGTCTGTTTTGCCATGAAATTTTACTTTTTGAAGTCATTTTTGTTTTAACTAAGCGCTTTTAAATCATATATATGATTAGTGGTGTATAATAATTGTCGCCTACTAAAGGAGAAATATTTATGGAAAAAGAATGCACTCACGACTGCAGTAGTTGTGGAGAAGCTTGCGATGAAAGAAAAGAGGAGGCGACGGATTTTTCTGCAAAACTTAACGAGCATAGCAAAGTTAAAAAGGTCATTGGTGTTATAAGCGGAAAAGGCGGTGTTGGAAAATCAATCGTTACCGCCATGTTATCTGTTTTGATGAGAAGATTAGATCATAGTGTTGCGATTCTAGATGCTGATATTACCGGTCCTTCAATTCCCAAATTATTTGGATTAAAAGAAAAAGCGTTTGCTAATGATTTAGGAATAATCCCTTTAACGACAAAAACGGGTATCGATGTCATGTCGATAAACTTATTGCTTGAAAATACGACTGACCCAGTCATTTGGCGGGGACCGATTATTGGAAATATGGTCAAGACCTTTTGGTCGGATGTTGTCTGGAAAGACATTGACTATATGTTTATTGATATGCCACCGGGCACTGGTGATGTCGCCTTGACAACATTTCAATCATTACCAGTCAACGGAATCGTCGTTGTTACTTCTCCTCAAGAACTAGCCTCAATGATTGTTAGCAAAGCCGTCAAGATGGCCCAGATGATGAATATTCCAATTATTGGCATTGTCGAGAACATGTCCTATTTTAGATGTCCAGATAATAATAAGGATTATCAAATTTTTGGTGCGAGTCATATTGAAGATATCGCTTCTGAATACAACCTAAAAGTACTAGCCAAAATCCCTATCGATCCTCATCTTTCGAGTTTATCTGATTTGGGGCTTATCGAACTATTCAAAGGTGACTGGCTAAGTAAAATCCCGGAAACACTAGAAAAATTATAGTGAATAAGAGGGTAATAATAAGTGCCCTCTTTTTACTAGAAAAAGATAAGATATGTTTGTGTTATAATTATTTATACCTTTGGAGAAAACCTTGTGATTTATCTTGATTATAGTGCAACCACCAAACCAAATCGGGCCGTTCTTGAATATTTTAATTTGGTAAGCATCAAGTATTTTGCTAATGCAAACTCCATTTATTCTATTGGCCGAAATAGCAAAAAAGCGATTAAAAGAGCAAGCGAGCAGTTACTTAATACGCTTGGCTTTGATAATCACGAAATTATATATACAAGTTGTGCTACAGAGGCTAACAACCTCGCTATAAAAGGCGCAGTTGAAGCCCTCAAAGGAAGCAAGAATAGAATCATCACGAATCTTTTCGAACACTCATCAGTTGTTGCCCCGATTAATATCCTGCAGAAAAAAGGAATAAAAGTTAGTATCGTCCATCATGATGAAAATGGGCGGGTAGATCTTGAACATTTAAAATCCCTCATGGGTCCTGATGTTGCCCTGGTGTCGATTGGTTCTGTCAATTCGGAAATCGGCATTCGTCAACCATTATTCGAAATTGCGAAAATAGTGCACGAAGGTGGCTCAGTTTTTCACTGTGATGCGACACAAAGTATCGGCAAAGAAGTCCTTGGTCTTCGTGAGGCCGACCTCGTTACCTTCTCGGCGCACAAGTTTTATGGAATTAAAGGAATTGGAGCGCTCGTCAAACACAAAGATGTATTATTAACCGCCCAACTTCATGGTGGCACTAGCACGACCGCCTATCGCGCCGGAACGCCGAATACGCCTCTCATTCTTTCTTTGAAGAAAGCCGTTACTTCAATATACAAAAACCACGCGAAGAGATATGCGAAAGTTAAACTACTTAATATGTATTTACGCGGTCTTTTAAATCAAATTCCTAATATTATCATCAACAGCCCTAAAGATGCTTTGCCTCACATTTTAAACTTCAGTGTCCTTGGTGTATCGAGCCAAAAATTGGTCAATGATTTATCGAAAAAAGAAATCTACCTTTCAAACCATAGTGCATGTTCAAGCAATAATGAGAAGTCTCTAGCGGTCTTGGCATTAACAAATGATGAAAAACGGGCTTTATCAAGCATTCGTGTTAGCATTTCACATCTAACAACTAAACACGAAATTGATATGCTCATTAAAGATTTAAAAAAGATTGGTAAAGAAAAATGAAAGTAGTCATTATTTCGGCTGTTTGGTGCCCATCTTGTCTTATTATGCTCGGACGTTACCAGGAACTACAAAACAAATATCCCAATATTCAATTTAATGAATTCGATTATGACAGTGATAAACAGGCCGTAGCAGAGCATAAAGTTTGGAAGACCCTCCCTGTTTTTATTATTTATAAAGATAATGAAGAAGTTGCTCGTTTTATCGGTGAAAAATCGATTAAGGAAATTTCAAATAAAATTGAGAGTTTAATCAATGATTAATAAATGGCAAAAATTATTATTAGCAATGGCTTCCGTTTTTCTTTTATCTTCAAGCGGAGGCGATTTCAGCATTCAAGAGGCAAATGACGTTTCTGAGCCTCCTTATCAAGTTAATATCCATTTCTTCTATAGTGAATATTGCAGCCACTGTCATGAAGAAAAGGTTTTTTTAGATGAAATCGCTCAGGATGAAAAATATCATAATGTTACGATCAACAGATATTTAACTGACAGCCTTATAAGTGGGGTTGAAGCAAATCCCGATTACACGCGCAACAACGAGCTTATTGAAGAAGTAGCTGACGTATTTGATATTACAGCCGGCACACCGATGACCGTCATCGGGGGTAAGGCGTTCTTGGGTTTTAATGCCATTATTAAATA
>JAEWLX010000075.1 GCA_023457325.1 Bacillota bacterium
TGGCAGACAATAAGAATCTTCATATGCGTTTTTACTATCATATAGTATCGCATATTTTAATGATTCACTTTAGAAAATTCTAAAAAGACAATGAATTTTAAATGATAAACTCATATAATTTATATGATTATGCATGAAACAACTAGGACTAATGTCATCGTTAATCTAACTCGCACGATAGTTTTGACGATTCTTTCGTTTATTACTTTTCCGTTTGTGTGTCGCGTTCTTGGTGATGAGACAATTGGCTTATATACGTGGGCTAACACGTTTGTTTATTACTTCTTAATTTTAGCTCGCATCTCTATTCCTAATTTTGCAGTTAGAGAATGCGTGCGCGTTCGCGATGATAAAAAGGCTCTAAGTAAAAAAGCCCAAGAATTTTTTATCCTACAGTCGATTACGACCATCCTTTCCTTTGGTTTGATGCTCGCTTTTGTGTTCTCGGTGCCCGAATTATTATCCAATCGCGAAATTATTTTTATATTGAGCATCAACTTTTTAACTGGCGTCTTTTCCTTTGAGTGGATATATATTGCTTTAGAAAAGCACTTCTATATGGCCATGCGCTCCATCGTTATATTAACAATCAGTGCGATTTCCATTTTTATCTTTGTCAAATACCCCGAGGATATTTATCTATATGCATTTTTCACTGTTGGAGTGACGTTTTTGACCGTCATTAGTAATCTTTTGTACCTTCCAAAGTTTATTTCATTTAAAAAGGAAGGGGCATATGATTTCAAATCATACATCAAACCTTTGCTTGTTCTCTTTACGATTTCAATCGTCCTTTCCTTATACAATCAAAGTGATACTTTTATTCTCGGATTCCTCAATGCGGATAAAGCTGAGGTTGGTAGCTATTCTGTTGGTCTAAAAGGTGTTGACGTAATTATTGCTGTAACGACTTCATTAAGTATCGTTTTCATGCCGCGAGCCACGTATTATTATCAGCTCGAAGACAAATCCTTCTTTAAGAAGTTAACCAAATATTCTATCAATATTACGCTTTTTATTGCTGTTCCCGCCATTGCATCCATGACGATGTTAAGTGAACCAATTACACGTCTCATTTCTGGCAACTATTTACAAACTGGCGGTAACTTTCAAGAGTCATGGACAATATTAGTTATTCTCGCTTCATTAATGGTCACTTACTCAATCGGCGACATTATCTACACACAAGTGTTAATTCCTATGAAAAAGGAAAAGATTTATTTATACACTATATTGATTGGCGCCATATTAGATATCGTTTTATCAGTAATATTAGGTTTGTTCGTCTTTAAAGATCATCCAGCGATTGGCGTTGCTATCGCCACCGCGTTTACCGATGCAGTAATTATCACCTTCTTGCTTTATAAAACATGGCAATGGACAGGTCACGCCCTCTTCAATCTTAATACGGTAAAAATCTTTTCTTTAGGCGTTATTGTAGCGCTCGTTTGTTTCTTTGTTGGTCCCATTCTATTTGATGTGTTCATGGTTCAATTTAGTGGAAATCACACAAGTGCTTATTTGGCTGAACTAATTAGTGCAGTTGCAATCTCGGCCATTATCTATCTCGTCGGTCTCCTTGTCTTAAAAGAAGATTTGGTTACCTCTTTCATTCGCAAGAAAATTTAATATAAAGATAAACTAAAAAACCGCGTTTTGCGCGGTTTTAGTGTTATTTTGTGGTAATTATTCAGGAATATAAGTAACGTTAGCTTCAACTGTTAAACCTGATGAGCCGAGCCACAAAGCATTCCAATTAGCAGTATTGTCGTCTTTGGTCATTACCGTGATTTGAAGTGAAGTATCACAGCCATTAAATACATTAGCGCTCATCGCGGTTACTGATGAAGGAATTGTAACTGTTAATAAAGAGGTACAATTTTCAAAAGCGCGATCCTTAATGGCTTGAATTGTAGTAGGAATGGCAATTGATGCTAAGGACACGCAATCTTTAAATAAGTTCGTGTCAATGACAATAAAGTTAGTGTTGGTAGGAAGGGTTACTGACTCAAGTGAAATACATCCTTGAAAAACTGAACTGTTAATTGCGCGCACAGTATCCGGTACAACAAATTCTTCTAATTGAATGCAACCCATAAATGCTTCACGGTATATCGTCAACATAAGGATGTCTTCCGATGTATCGATAATTACTTCGCGTAACTCGATTGCGTTTTTCGCTAATGCGGGAGCGATAAAGCGAATTGAGCTGGTTAAATCTAATACTTCAATTGCTGTGTTAGAAAAGACAAGTGAATCAATATTCGTTTCGCCTAATTGCAATAAGGTGCTGGGCAAAGAAACTCGATTTAATGGACTAATCACAACATCGTCTTTATCAACAAGAATGATTTCCTTAAAACTTGTGGCGTTATAAAAAGCTTTGACGGTAATTTTTTGTAAGCCTTGAGAGACTTCGGCCTCATCCCATTGATTGGTTTCTTCATTGTAGACATATTCAGTTCGAGTTGTTCCGGTCGCATTTTCATAAACATAGACGGATACAAGATTATGACAATTTTCAAAAGTGCTATCTTTGATAGTGCGCACACTGAATGG
>JAEWLX010000076.1 GCA_023457325.1 Bacillota bacterium
GCTCATCGCTTAGGTATTAACACCATCAAGAGCGAACTCGAAGATTTGTCATTAAAATATTTAGAACCCGATAAGTATGATCTGATTTCGAACTTGCTCGATAAAAAGACAAAAAATCGTACAAAATCACTCGACTCGCTTAAAAAGCGAATCGCTGATATTTTGTTTGAAGGTAAAATCCCCTTTCAAATGGAGTCGCGCGTCAAAACAATTTATTCTATTTATAAAAAGATATATAAGAAGGGCTATAATTTTGATGATATTTTTGATGTTCTTGCCCTTCGAGTCATCACCGAAACTGAACTAAATTGTTATGAGATTCTCGGCATCATTCACGCGACTTTTAAACCAATACCTGGTCGTTTCAAAGATTACATAGCTGTTCCTAAACCAAATATGTATCAATCGTTGCATACTTCGATTGTCTCGGGCGATGGTAATATTTTTGAAATTCAAATACGGACTAAACGAATGGATGAAATCGCTGAAACGGGAATCGCCGCTCATTGGCGGTATAAAGAAGGAGCTAATTATAACGCCAAAGAAGAGCAACGGCAAATTGAAGAGAAGCTCCATTGGTTCAGAGATTTTGTCAATATTTCCAATGAACAAGATGGCGATGCTAAAGAATATATGGATACTCTATCCAAAGATATTTTTGAAGCCAACGTATACGTTTTTACTCCTAAAGGAAAAGTAATCGATTTGCCGATTGGATCGACTCCGATCGATTTTGCATACCGTGTTCATACCAAAGTTGGTGATTCGGCAGTAGGGGTTCTTGTTAATGGTTCTCTTGTTTCGTTAGGTACCGTTTTAAAGACAGGAGATGTTGTTGAAATACGTACCTCCAATGCCTCGCCAGGCCCCAATGAAGGGTGGCTGAAAATCGTTCGCACATCACAAGCGCGTTCCCATATTAAAAAATTCTTATTAAAAAAGAATGCTGAATTATTAAAAGATGAACGAATTGCCAAAGGCAAACAATCAGCGATTGACGCCTTTAAAGATCGTGGCGTCGAAGAGCAAGAAATGATAACGCTTCTTAGTGCGCAAAATGTCTTAAACAATTACCACGTTAAAGATGTCGATGAGCTTTTTGTGGCGATGTATAGCAAAAATCCGACACCCTCAGCCGTCATTGATTTTTTAAATATTAAACGCAAACCAACGATTTTTAAACTCGACAAAGGACCACTACAAAAAGACGACGATCACATACCTGTTTTTGTCTCAGGAGCTGGCAAAATCGCCATTACGCTTGGCAGTTGCTGCACCCCGATTCCCGGCGATGATATAGTCGGATATATTACCAAAGGTAAAGGTGTGACTGTTCATCGCGTTACATGTCCAAATATCGCCAACGAAAAAGCTCGTCTGATCGATGTTTTTTGGCGCGAAGCCGAGCACCTCGAAACGTATCCAGTCGATATCAAAATTGAGTCGGCCGATCGTGCTAATTTGTTGATCGATATCATGTCGACATTTTCAGCCAATAAAGTATCAGTTTCGACGATTACGGCCAAGCTTCATCCGCAAACGATGAACACGACAGTATCCGCGACCATTTTTGTTAGTGATGCAAAGAGATTAACAGACATCTTCAATATAATTTTAAATATTAGCAGCGTCTATGAAGTTACTCGCGTTATCCATTAAAAGATAATTATTATTTTCTTCATTTATCAAAAATTTTTTGATAAACATTCGATTTGCCCCCCTTGCTCGTAATTGACACTTATAGTTGTTATAAACTATAATTAACTATTGCGTCAAACATCATCGAGGAGGGCATTTATTTATGGAAGTAAAACCCGTGAAGGGCACGCACGATATTCTTGGCACAGAAACCCTTCTTTACCAAAGAATCGAAGATGCTCTCGCTAAAATCGCTCATACATACGGATATTTGGAATATCGCACACCAATTATCGAGCATACTGAGTTATTTTCTCGCTCGGTTGGAGATTCAAGTGACATCGTCCGCAAAGAAATGTATACATTTCTTGATAAAGGTAATCGCTCGCTAACCCTTCGCCCTGAAGTTACAGCCAGCATTATTAGAACAATCGTTAATAATAAACTTTATGCTGCTCAGGATTTTCCGATTAAAGCTACATATATTGGCCCGACCTTTCGCTATGAAAGACCGCAAGCTGGTCGCTACCGCCAGTTCAGCCAATTTGGTGTCGAAGCAGTGGGGCTAGATTCCCATTTAATTGATGTCGAAGTAATCTCGTTAGGCTACCATGCTCTTAAAGTATTAAATTTTAAAGATATAACTTTGAAAATCAATACGCTTGGCGATGATGAGTCGCGCAAGAATTATCGCGATGCTTTGCATTCCTATTTTAAAGGCCATATAAAAAGTATGTGTTCCGATTGTCAGGAAAGACTGAAAATCAATCCTCTTCGCATTCTCGACTGTAAAGTCGAAGAAGATCAAAAGATTATTAAAAAAGCTCCGCGCATTCAAGACTATTTATCGAAACAATCAAAGGAAAGATTTGACAAAACAGTTAGTCTTCTTGATTCGTTAAATATTAAATTTGACATCGATGAAAACCTCGTTAGAGGTCTCGACTATTACTCGGAAGTCGTTTTTGAGTATCACTATATTGCTCCTGATGGTAAAACACTTGGTGCTTTGGGTGCCGGTGGCCATTATTCCCATTTAGTTGAGGAATTAGGTGGACCGGATTTGTCCGGTGTTGGTCTATCCTTTGGCATTGAACGTTTAGCTCAAGTTATTGAAAATGAGAATTTGCTATCTGAAGCGTTTCCGCTATTGGCTTTCTATGTTATGCCTGTTGGCGAAGTTGATATTGAAAAGGTATATGAAATCAACGAGAGAATTCATCGCCTTGGTTATCCTTCCGAAATATCTTACGAAGTAAAATCATTGAAAGCTCTCTTTAAAAAAGCAGAAAGAAGAGCGGCATTATTCGCTATTCTCGTCGGTGAAGAGGAGCTAAAAAAGCAAGTTGTTACGATAAAAAATATGCGCACTAGAGCAATCTGAGGTTGCACTTGCAGATTTTGACCGTGTCGCTGAACAAATAGTCGAAGAAGAAATCACCAGCATCGGCGAGGCGAGGTAATGGTTATGGAAAGAACATGTTATAACACGCAATTATCATTAAAAGACGTAAATCAAGAAGTCACCCTATTAGGGTGGGTTAGTAAGCGCCGCAATTTGGGAAGTTTACTTTTTATCGATCTTCGCGATCGAAGTGGAATCATTCAAATTACCGTTAAGGATGATGTGCAAGTTCCTGATATAAGAAACGAGTATGTCATACAAGTTAGAGGTAAGGTTGCTCAAAAAGAAGTGGCCAATCCCAAACTTAAGACAGGCGAAATCGAAGTTATTGCCTCGGAGATTGTTGTCATCAACGAAGCGAGCACGACGCCTTTAATTATCGATGATGAAACTGATGCCTTAGAAGACGTCCGTTTGAAGTATCGTTATTTAGATTTACGTCGCCCAGTTATGCAAGAAAAGCTTAAACTTCGCGCGAAAATAGTCAAAGCCACCCATGAATATCTAGATAGTCACGACTTCATAGAAGTCGAAACACCCATTTTAACTCTTTCGACGCCTGAAGGCGCTCGCGATTATGTCGTGCCTTCAAGAATCCATCGTGGCTCTTTTTACGCTCTTCCGCAGTCTCCGCAACTATTCAAACAGTTACTGATGATCGGCGGTCTTGAACGCTATTATCAAATCGCCCGCTGCTTTAGAGATGAAGATTTAAGAGCCGACCGCCAGCCAGATTTTACCCAAATTGATATTGAGACAAGTTTTCTTGATGAAAATCAAATATTAACTTTGATGGAAGGTCTTCTTCACAAAATATTTAAAGATGTTATTAATCACGAAATAAAACTGCCTCTTCGTCGTTTAAGTTATGAAGAAGCACTTAATCGTTATGGAAGCGATAAACCAGATACGCGCTTCGGTCTTGAACTTGTCGATATCAAAGACATTGCTCATAAAACAACCTTTGCGGCGTTTCAACAAAACAGTTATAGCAAAGCTATAGTTGTGCCACAAATCGCGGATAAAACGTCTCGCAAAACAATTGATGAACTCCAGCTTGAAGCGAAAAAGTTCCGCCTTTCGGGATTTGTTATTCTCAAAGTTAAAGACGGACTTCTTGAAGGAAGTGCCGCTAAATTTTTTGATGAAAGTAATACCAAAACTCTTTTGGCAAGAACAAATGCCAAGAGTAATGACATCATTGTGATTGCATCATCTTCATCCTTAACGAATGTGTGCTTTGGCCTTGGTGCGTTGCGTAGCAAATATGCTAAAGAATTAGGACTTATCAAGCCAAACACTTATGACTTATTATGGGTAGTTGATTTCCCACTCTTTGAAAAAGATCAAGAAACAGGCGCCCTAAGTCCGCTTCATCATCCCTTTACAAGACCAACACCTGAAACAGCCGATAATCTAACTAAAGATCCATCCAGTGTCCATGCCTCAGCTTATGACATAGTCATAAATGGATATGAAGCCGGTGGTGGTTCACTTCGTATTTACGATCAGCAAATGCAAAAGACAATCTTTGAGGTTCTTGGTTTTAGCAAACAAGATATCAAAACAAAGTTTGGCTTCTTCATCGATGCGTTTAAATATGGAACTCCACCTCATGGTGGAATCGCCTTCGGACTCGATCGCCTGACGATGATTCTAAGTGGCACCGATAACATTCGTGATGTTATTGCTTTTCCGAAGAATTTGCGAGCGTCATGTCCGATGACCGAAGCTCCTTCACCCATTGATCAAGAGCAGTTGGATGAGCTCGGAATAAAGATTGTAGAATAGTTTATTACTTTTTAATAACACTACTAAATATATACTAATTTAACACTAAAGGAAAATCAAATGAAAACAATAGAGAAGAATAATTTAGATCAGCTAGCAGTCAGCGCGATACGCGCAATGTGCATCGATGTGACCAATAAGTCAAAAAGTGGACATCCTGGCATGCCCTTAGGAAGCGCACCGATTCTTTATACTTTGTATAAGAACCATCTAGTCGCTAATCCCCACGATCCAAATTGGGTTAATCGCGATCGTTTTGTTTTAAGCGCCGGACATGCGAGTGCTCTTTTATATACAATGCTTCATGTTACTGGTTTTGATTTGAGCCTTGATGATTTAAAATCATTTCGGCAAATTGATTCTCGTACTCCTGGCCATCCAGAATATCGTCACACCAAAGGTGTCGAAGCAACGACCGGACCACTCGGACAAGGTATCGCTCAAGCAGTGGGCATGGCTTTAGCCGAGCAAGCTGTTCAAGCCCAATATCCTGAAGGTCATAAACTTGTTGATCACTATACATATTGTTTAACTGGCGATGGCTGCCTAAATGAAGGCGTTAGCCAGGAAGCTATTTCCTTTGCTGGACACCAACGTCTAAATAAATTAATTTTAATTTATGATGCAAATAAAGTTATGCTTGATGGCAATTTAGACACTGCCTTTTCTGAAAACGTTGAGCTTCGTTTCCTTGCTTCTAACTGGAACGTTATCAAAGTTAAAGACGGCAATGATTTAGATGCCATTGATCGCGCTATTCGCAAAGCGAAAAAATCGACAGACTATCCGACACTGATTATCGTTAATACCGTCATCGGTTATGGTTCGCCTAATCAAGGAACTTCGAAAGTTCATGGTAATCCTCTCGGCGTGGAAGATGGCAAAAAAACAAAAGAATTCTATGGATATAATTATCCAGATTTCACGATTCCTGAAGAAGTTTATCAACTAATGCGCGACACATTTGAAAAGCGCGGTGTCGACTCTTATCAAAAATGGAAACAAACCCGAGACGAATATAAAGACAAATACGCAGACGCTTATCGCCTTTTTGAACATGCTTTCAAGGGTGATGTCTCCAATTATATATATAATAGTGTTCCGAAAGTTGAAGTCGGAAGTGCTAATTCGACACGGAGCATCAGCGGACATATCCTTAATGAACTTCATAACACGGTCCCCTTTATTATGGGTGGATCAGCGGATGTTGCTAGCAGTGTGATGACGAAAATAAACAAGGGACGTGATTTCACTCCCGAATGCAGAGCGGGTCGCAATATTCATTTTGGTATTCGCGAATTCGCGATGGCCGCTATTCAAAACGGTATGTTATTACATGGCGGGCTAAAAACATATGCTGGATCCTTTCTGGTGTTTAGCGATTACATGAAGTCGGCAATTCGCACGGCCGCATTATCGAGATTACCAGCAATATATTTATTCTCACACGATTCAATCGCCCTTGGAGAAGATGGTCCTACTCATCAACCAATCGAACATTTAGCTATGCTAAGAAGTATTCCTAACATACGTGTTATTCGCCCTTGCGATAACGCCGAGACTTATGGTGCCTGGCGCATCGCTTTAAAATCAAAAGAAACACCAACGGCAATCATCCTTTCAAGACAAGGTCTACCAGAGATGGAAGGTTCAAGTCTTGAAGCGGTATCAAAAGGAGGTTATGTCCTTTCTAAAGAAAAAGAGAAGGTCATGGCCACCATCATCGCGACGGGAAGCGAAGTCGCTTTAGCTATCAAGGCACAAAAAATGCTCTTAGAGAAGAAAATTGATGTTCGTGTTGTCTCAATGCCATCTATCGGATTATTTGAAGCACAAGATGTTGAATACAAGAAAAATACCCTCGCTGTTAGCAAAGACAAAATCGTTGTTGTCGAGATGCTATCGACATTTGGCTGGTATCGCTATGCTGATACAGTCATGGGCATTGATGAATTTGGTGCGAGTGCACCGATGGCTGATGCTGTTAAGAAATTCAACTTCACCCCGGAGCATTTAGTGTCTTTAGTCGAAAAAATTGCGAAATAGTGATAGACTTGCTAAAAAGATAGCGATTATTTAATATAATCACGACGGAGGAAACATATGGCAGATTATGTATATATCGAAAATTATTCTAAATATGGAGTTATGGGTATTTCCCGCCGTGTCTTTGAAACGATCGCCCAAACGGCGACAAACCGTGTTAAAGGAGCGACTGTTTCTTCTAATAAATCACGTATTTTTACTTTGCATAAACCGATTCAAGCCATTCTGCGTAGCAACGGTCTAGTTGACATTCGCATCGATGTGGCGATTAAAAGTGGTGTGAACGTCAGCGAGGTCTGTTTAAAAATTCAAGAAGAAGTGGCTAATTCGCTGATGGCCATGACAGAAATGGTACCATTTAATATAAATATTAAGGTCGCTTCTATACAATAGGCTCTCTCGAGTCTATTTTTACAATATGAAAAAAAATAAGCCTCAACTCACATATGCTGAACAACACAACAAAGCAGTGCGTCTTTATCGCAAGACGTCTATTTTCTTAATGTGGGCCGGCATTATTTCTATCTTGGCGACAATCATCGCCATATTTCGAAGTGAAGCTGGCTATGGCATGTCGTTGGCGTTTAATATTTTTATTAATCGTTTGATTTTTGATCTCAATCTTCCTGATTACGCAACTTATCTTTCCATTTTTGCTGTTTCAATTGCGACAGGTGCGGCCTTCACGGCCTTAGGTTTTTTTGCTAAACAAGGAAAAAAAGTGTTCTTGTTCGTCGGGACAGGACTATATCTTGCTGATTTTGTGGCCGTATTTCTCATCTATGGCACGAATTTCGATACAACCTATGCTTTTACCATCGCGACCCATTTGGTCATCCTAGGGGCTTTAATCATCGCCATTTATGAATATTACAATGTTATCGCCATTGAAAGACGCTTTCATGGCCAGAGCAATGCGATAATTGAAGAGACAAATACGAAGGAATAGCATCATGAGCACAATCAACTCCCGTAATCAAAATCAAATTATAGCCATGTCTTGTCTTTATGACTTTTTAACAAGGGCCGAGATGAATTTGGAAATTGATATTAAAGAACTTCTTGAACGCGTCTGCGATGAGCCATTCGAGGATATTGATACTTTTATATCCGAAGTAGTTATAAAAGCGATAAAAAATCACGAGGAAATTATTTCTGCATTGCAGGTAAATATGAAAAAGTGGAAATTTTCTCGTCTTAATCGCCTCGCTCAAGCAATCTTGCTCTTGTCAGTGTCCCACTATAAATATGTCGGCGATGTTGAACGCGGTATTGTCATCGATATTGCTATTCGCCTTGCGAAAAGGTTTTTAGATCGCGACGATTATAAATTTATTAATGGCGTTCTTGAAAACACCTTATGAAAGCTGGAGAGTTTTATACTGTAACGAGTCTTAATCGTCACATTAAAGAAATTATGGATGGCGAAGTTTCATTACGCTTTGTTCGATTAAAAGGCGAAATATCCAACTTAAAGAAATACCCAAGCGGACATTTTTACTTCACTTTGAAAGATGAAAGTAGTGTCATTTCGGGGGTGATGTTTGCTAATGATGCTTCGCATATTAATTTCGACATTAAAGACGGAGATGAGGTTTTAGCCTATGGATCTGTTGGTGTCTATCCTCAAAGAGGAAGTTATCAAATCTATGTTAATGAAATCGAACTTTTCGGGCAAGGAGCGATTCTTGTCGAGCTCGAGAAACTTAAACAGAAACTTAATAATGAGGGTCTTTTTGACGAAAGCAGGAAAAGAGAGATTCCATCATATCCAACAGCTATCGGAATAATTTCGGCTTCAGGAAGTGCAGCCATCGAAGATATGATTAAAAACATTCATCGCCGTTATCCAATAACTAAAATCTATTTTTTCCCAAGTTTAGTTCAAGGACGTGAAGCTCCAAAGGATTTACTGAGGGCCTTTAATTTAGCCAACACTTATCCTTTATCAACTTTGATAATTGGTCGTGGCGGTGGAGCGAGTGAGGATCTCAACGCCTTTAATGACGAAAATCTTGTTCGGGCTTTGGCTAATAGCAAAGCCCCGATTATATCGGCTATAGGTCATGAAATTGATTTTACACTCGTCGATTACGTTGCCGATAAACGTGTGTCAACCCCGACTGGTGCCGCTGAATTAGCCACGCCAGATAAACGAGAAATATACGAGACCCTAAACATATGTTTAGAACGTATGATAATGTCCATTCAAAATAAATTAGGTGCTCTAAAAGATCGCCTCACCCTTCTATCGCAAAGATCTTTTTTCGTAGATCCCCAAAGTATATATGAAAACAGTGCTCGAGATGTAAAGGAAATGCGTGTTCGTTTGAGTAATGCAATGCAAAATAGTTACGACCTTACCATGCGCGAAGTAAAATCATATCGCCAAAGACTTGAAGCTTTGTCACCCTATGGTGTTTTGAAAAGAGGATATTCAATCATGACTGACGTTGAAGGTCGGATTATTGACTCAATCAACAAAGTTGAACCTAATCAAAGAGTTATCACAGCCGTAAATGATGGTATAATCGAATCGGTAATTGCAAGCAAGGAGAAAAAAAGCAATGGCTAAAGAAAATGAAATCAATTTTGAAAAGATGTTGGCTCGTTTAGAAGAAATAGTTTCGACAATCGAAAGTAAAACTTTACCATTGGAACAAAGCATCGAGCTTTACCAAGAGGGCAAGAACATTATTAAAAAACTCGAAAGCACGCTTAAAGAAGCAGAAGCAAAAATAGCGGATATATTAAAGGTTGAATAAATTCAAAAATGTTATTATAGTATTTATTTAGTATTTAAATAGTAATATGAAAAAAGACAAAACACCTAGAATAATTGAACTTAAGGACATAAAAAGCCCTGAGTTTTTAAATGATCTTAAATATGCTGAATTAGATATTCTCGCTAATAAGATTCGGCAAGAGATCATCGCAAAGACAAGTCAATATGGTGGCCACTTGTCAAGTAACCTCGGTGTGGTGGAAATTACGATTGCTCTTCATCGCATGTTTAATTTTAAACATGATAAACTAATATTTGATGTCGGTCACCAATCATATACGCATAAAATTCTCACAGGTCGTTCTTTAGAATATTTACGAAATCGCAATGGCGTATCTGGTTTTCAAAAGATTTGTGAATCATATTATGATTGTTTTGAAGCTGGTCATAGTTCGACCTCTTTGAGCGCGGCACAAGGTTTCGCCCTTAATCGTGATGCCAAAGGTGAAAAATATGATGTCGTAGCCGTGATTGGCGACGCTTCTGTTGTTAACGGACTTGCTTTTGAAGCTTTAAATAACATCTCGCACAACAAAAATAAGGTTATTATCATTTTAAATGATAACGAAATGTCGATATCGCGACCAACGGGTGGCATGGGCAAGTTTTTCTCAAAAATTTCGACAGCCTCTAGTTACAATCGCCTGAAGTCATCGTACAAGCGGTTTATGTTTAAAACGCGCTTTGGTCACGGTATATACAATTTTACCTCACGAGTTAAAAACGCTATCAAGCAAAAGCTTGTTCCAACGACATACTTTGATAATATGGGCTTTCAATATATTGGATGTATTGATGGACACAATATTAAAGCCCTTGAAAAAGCTATTGTTCGCGCTAAAAGAACGCCGAGATCGGTCGTTTTACATGTTTCAACAATTAAAGGTAAAGGCTACAAATATGCCGAAAACGACACAACTGGTTATTGGCACGGCGTGACTCCATTTGAAATCGAAACAGGCAAACCCAAAAATTTGCACCCTGAATCATTATCCTGGTCTCATTTATATAGCAACTTATTAGCGGAACTAATGGCCAAACGTAATGACATAGTCATTATATCGCCAGCAACCGTCAAAGGAAGCGGTCTTGAAGATTTGTTTGCTTCTTATCCATCACGAACGTTTGACGTCGGCATTGCCGAAGGTCATGCTGTGACATTAGCGAGTGGCTTAGCTGTTGCGGGAACGCACCCAATTGTCTCGATATATTCGACTTTCTTACAAAGAGCATTTGATCAAATTATTCATGATATTGCGAGAATGAATCTCAATGTTACCTTTTTGATTGACCGCTCGGGATTAGTTGGTCTCGATGGCGAAACACATCAAGGCATCTATGATGAGTCGTTTTTACTTAATACACCTAACACGGTTGTAACAATGCCCTCAAGCGATGAAGAAGCTAAATACCTTCTTAATGAATCACTTAATAATCATGGGCCTTTCTTTATTCGTTATCCGCGTGACTTATTAAAAAAGAACCATCTTATTAAAGATGCATCCCATCAATTCGGCAAATGGATTATCGAAAGTGAAGCTACAGATAAAAAAGTTGCTGTCATCGCTGTGGGCCAATTACTGAGATCGCTTAAAGAATTAATAATGGCTGATAATTTAGATATCACTTTAGTGAACGCTATTTACTTGAAACCTCATGATCAGAGTGTGTTAGCAAAATTAAGCGCATATGAAACGATTGTTATCTATGATGCTTATGCGACAGAATTTGGCTTTGCTGCCTATTTGAAAGCAAAGCTTTGTGATTTATCTTATCGTGGAAAAATTGTAACGTTTGCTGTCTCAGACACATTTGTGTCACAAGCCAAAATATCCGAACAACTCGAACAATTTGGTTTGTTGCCAAGTCAAGTTCTTGAACAAATTAAAAAGCTTAAATAAAAATTAAGAGGGACTGGTTAACATAATATTGTCAGCCGGTCTTTTTTTATTTATAATAAGATTAATGAGTAAGATTATCGTTCACATTGATTTAAATGCTTTCTTTGCCACCGCTGAAGAAATTCGCAATCCTTCTTTAGTCGACAAGCCAGTAATAATCGGCGGAGATGGTCGCAAAGGCATTGTTTCGACAGCCTCATATCCGGCGCGCAAATTTGGTATCCGTTCGGGAATGCCGACATTCCAGGCAAAGAGACTATGCCCTCAGGTTATTATTCTTCCTGTCGATTTTCGCTATTACGGATTGTTATCACGCGAGTTTTTCGCTTTTGTTCGCAAATATAGTAAAAAAGTCGAAAAAGCCTCGGTTGATGAATGTTATGTTGACATGACTGAAACATTAAAAGGAGTGGCGGATGTTCATGCTTATTTAGTGGAAATGCAAAATTTACTACTTAAGAAAACGGGATTAAAATGTTCAATCGGTGTCGGACCAACAAAATTCTTAGCCAAAATGGCTTCTGATATGAAAAAGCCGATGGGGCTGACCATTTTAAGAAGAAGAGATATCCCTAAGCTCCTTTACCCATTGCCAATTCGCGATTTTTACGGAATTGGGCGAAAGACCTCACCAAAGCTTGAAGCGGCGGGTATTAAAACGATTGGCGATTTAGCCAAACGAATAAACGCCGATGATTCTGATTTGCACTTGATCCTTGGAAAATTCTTTTTCGTCATTAAAGATTGGGTAAACGGTTATGGAAACGACGAACTTGACTTAGAACCATGGGATCCAAAATCGATCGGTAATAGTTCAACTTTTATGCACGACACTAATGATTTTAGCGAAATTAAGGAAATGATTGCTTCACTAGCTAAAGAAGTTAGCGAAAGAGCGCAGGCAGAGCGCAAAAAAGGTTCAACCGTCCAAATTGTTATCAAAGATACAGAATTTAAGACCATTAACCGCTCAATGACTTTTGAACAACCCACGAATGAATATGAAGTTATTTTTGATAAAGCCTTAACCTTGTTAGAACGACATTACAAAGGCCAATTAATTCGCCTCGTCGGTGTTACCTTACAAAATCTAATTGATCCTCGCGATCTTGTTATTCAGATGTCGCTATTTGATTATCGAAAACACGAGGAAGAAAGCACGACTAAATTATTGATTAACGAGTTGAATCGGAAACTCAAAAAACCAATGCTTATCCGGGCTAGCGAAATTGATACAGAGAATAAAGGAGACAAAAATGAAGATTGATGATGCGATTGATTTGTTTTTCCAGTACTTAACTGTCGAAAAAGGCGTTCAAAAACAAACCATCAATGCTTATGCAAATGATTTAAAACAATTTTTTCAAGTATTCAAAAGCAAGAACACAACCGATGATTTATTAGTTAGTGATTTAACCGACTTCATAAAGATACAAAGTAAATTGAAGCGGGCCAACGCGACAATACTAAGACGTCTATCCTCGACTAAACATTTTTATCGCTTTCTAGAAAAAGAGAAAATTCTCGGTGACTCTGTACCAAAAATAGATTCCCCGAGGGCGATAAAGAAACTTCCTGTTTCCCTAAGTGTCGAAGAAGTAGAAGCCCTTCTTGAAGCTCCTGATTTAGAAAAAAATGAAGGCGTACGTGACCGAGCCATGCTTGAGGTTATGTATTCCTCAGGACTTCGCGTTAGTGAACTAATCAAACTTGAACGCGGACAAATCAACTTTGTTCATGGTGTTGTTACCATTTATGGTAAAGGAAATAAGGAACGCCGTGTCCCGATTGGAGAGTTCGCTCTTGAATATCTCGTCAAATATATTGAGGAAGCGCGTATTAAGAATGTCGGCAAGAATTCAAAATACGTTTTCCTGAATCGCTATGGCGAAGTGTTGTCACGCCAGTATTTTTTCAAACAAGTTAAAAAGTATGCGGCCTATGCGGGAATTAAAGAAGAAGTCTCGCCTCACACCTTAAGACATAGCTTTGCGACGCATATGCTAGATAATGGCGCCGAACTAAGAGCGGTTCAAGAAATGCTTGGTCATTCAAATATCGCCACGACGCAAATATACACTCATGTCTCAAGTAAGCGCATTCTCAGTGCTTATGATTTGTATGCTAAACGCAAATAATATACAATCTTTATGTTAATAAAGGAGTTAATATGAACAAATATAAAAGATTATTCGTTATCGTCATCGATTCTGTTGGAATCGGTGAGATGCCGGATGCCGAAAAATTCGGAGACAGAGGCGCTAATACTCTAGTGCATACCGCCCGCGAAGTTGGAGGTTTAAAAGTCCCAGTCATGAATTCACTTGGTCTTGGTGACTTGGCCCCGATTCTAGGAACGAGTATCGTCAATCATCCCCATTCTTACGCCCTTAGACTTCGCGAGACAAGCGCAGGCAAGGACACGATGACCGGCCACTGGGAAATGATGGGTATTAATACGACGACACCCTTTCAGACTTTTACTGATACGGGCTTTCCTCAATCTTTGATTGATGAGCTAGCCGAAAAAACAGGACACAAGATTATTGGCAACAAAGCCGCAAGCGGAACAGAAATTTTAGTGGAATTAGGCGAACAACAAATGCGCGAGAATTCACTAATCGTCTATACTTCGGCTGATAGCGTTCTGCAAATCGCTGCCCATGAAGAAGTTACCGGCGTAGAAGAACTTTATCGTTGCTGTGAAATCGCCCGCGAAATATGTATGAAGCCCGAATACTTTGTTGGTCGCGTCATCGCCCGCCCATTTATCGGTACGAATAAAAATAATTTTAAACGAACATCAAATCGTCATGATTTAGCCGTTTCGCCAAGTGGAATAACGACCCTTGATATCTTAAAAGATAACGGATACATGGTTAGTTCGATCGGCAAAATCAACGACATCTTTAATACGATGGGCGTTGTTAAAGCCCAGAAGACTGTTTCTAATCGCGACGGTATGAACAAAACAATCCAAGAAGCGAAGGCACATGACTTTGCTGGTTTATGTTATGTTAACTTAGTCGAATTTGATAGCGAATATGGCCATCGCCGCAATGCCGCGGGATATGCCAAAGCTCTTGAAGAATTCGATGTGCAACTTGGTGAACTATTAAAAGTTGTTCGTGATGACGATTTGGTAATGGTTACTGCCGATCACGGCAATGACCCAACCCATCACGGAACTGATCATACAAGAGAAAAAGTGCCTCTTTTGATATATTCGAAAGCGATTAAGCAGGGGCGATACCTTGATGAAAGATCATCGTTTGCTGTTATTGGAGCCACTGTTTTAGAAAATTTCGGTCTTAAGAAAACGCCAAATCAAATTGGCGAACCAATTATGGAGATATTTGAATAATGAAAATTAAAAGCATCATTTTGCCCCTTGTGGCATTAACCTTAAGCTCATGCGCTAACACGCCTGAAAATATTACGATTCGCGCTATCTCGCCAGCTGGTGCACCAGCCTTAGCCTTTTACGATCAAGGCGATAACGATAATTTTGTGACAAACTCAGCCCCAAGCAATGTTTTGGCGGAGTTTCAGACTAATTACTATAATGCTATTATCTTTGATTCGATTAATGCTTTAAAAAGCATTAAAAACAATAACTTAGATTTTAAACTAGCTAAAATAATTACGGGCGGTAATTTCTATCTAGTCAGCATTGACAAGGAAGAAGGACAAATGCCAACATCCGAAGACAAAGTTGTCTCATTTGGTGAAGGCCTTATTCCTGATTTAGTGTACGGTGAATTAAGCGAATATTGGGAAATTGACAATACTCCATATTATGTGCCAAGTGTTTCTGAAGCTTTGGGCGTCTTAAAAACTGGCAAGTTTTCCGGAGAAGATGTCGATTTTGTCTTTATCGCTCAACCAGCCCTTAATATCGCCATGAACGATCAAACAGCCACAACATATGGCAAAGTCAAAGTTGTTAAAAACATTCGTGCTGAATGGCAGGAAATGACCGGTCAGACCGCCATTCCCCAAGCTGGATTGTTCGTGAGAACAAGTCAGTATGATTTGAATCCAGACGCTTTTGTTGATTACGTCGATGAAATGGTCGAGCGGATTGATGTCGCGATTGATAATCCCGCCCTTGCCAAAGAAGCTATGGATGCCTTTGGTGATGTTCAGGCTCAAGCGGCGAGATTTGGTTTTAACTCAAATATTATGTTAACCACTCAATCGAATGGAGCAAATGGTTTTGGCCTTGTTCGCGGTACTGAGTCGGTTGATGTTAATGAATTTTTAGAGACGCTCGGCTTAGATCAATTTGACGATTCTTATTTTCTTGATTTATAACTAAAATAGAAACATGGAAAAAACGAAAGCCTTTTTCAAAAAACACGCCGTAATAATATATACGGTTCTTGGAATTGGTTTCGTTTTTCTTTTGTGGTGGCTCACATCACTAATAGTTAAAAGCACAGTCTTAAGGACTTTTCCGGGCCCTGAGGATGCTATTCCTCTCTTCTTTGAACTATTCGCTCACGCTTCGACGTGGCTTGCTGTCGGTGGCACTTTATTAAGATTAGTCATCAGTTTTGCTATCGCCTTTGTCATCGGATCGCTTTTAGGTGTTATTTCCGGTATTAGTAAAGGCTTTGCCAATTTCATGCGTCCGCTTGTCATAACTTTAAGAACACTACCAACAGCGGCTGTTATTCTCATCCTCATTGTTTTGCTCCGTCCCATTTTTGCGCCAATCATCATCGTCTTTTTGATCATCTTTCCGATTTCATATGAATCGATGGCGACGGGCATCAAAAACGTTAACAAAGAAGTTCGAGAGGCAGCAAAGATTGATGGCGCGAGTCGGTTGCAGTCAATTATTCGCATCAAGATACCTTTATCGATGCCTTATGTTCTGCTTGGCGTTGTTTCAAGCCTTGGACTAGGCATGAAAATATCAATCATGTCGGAAATCATCGCTGGTTCGAATCGCATCAGCGGCTTAGGTCGTCTGATTCATCTTGCTTATATTGAAGCTGATATGACAAGAATTGTCGCAATATCCATCTTCGCCATTATTTTGATTGGCCTTATTGACCTCGCTATGTTTTTTGCCAAACGAAAACTAAAGACCCGCTGATAAAATATAAAAGTTGTTCATCATTTAAAATATCGAATGATTATGGCGATGGGCAAAATATACATCTCTAGCTTCGGTTAGAGATTTTTTATTACGACCATTAGAAAGTGAGGGATTTGTTTCTTGAGAAAGATCTTTTGTCCATCCGCAAATATGACAAATCTCGCCTTCCTGACCTCGACTGAGTGTGAATTCTCCACAGCATGAACAACACTTTTTACTCATGTTTCTATTATAAATCCTATCATCGTAAATATACACGTAGGGTTTCAAAAGCAATAGGGCAATATTAAAATTAGTAGATATTTAGTATTTAATTATAATAGGTCATATGTGGAAAACTCATCAAAACACATTTATAAACCAATTATCAGAGCAAGATTAAACGACAATAAAAACCGATAAAATCTACAAAAAGCACTATAAGATTAACATAATGGAGATTATGCGAAGTAATTACTATTTGCGCCAAACCCCTCAAAATATAGAAAACACTTCTATTGACACATTTATTTGTCTTGTAATGTTTGAAATCTTATTTTCGATCAACTTGGAGAACGCGTTAAGGAATCCTGGCCAATAAAAAAGAACCACTTGCCTTAAGTGATTCTATATTGATTGATAATCCTTATTTGCGAGAGAGAATTTGTTCGAGACTAACTCGTTCACGTTCCTCTTTTAGAAAAATGTTAACAATAACATGATATGCATCAACGAGTATCCAACCGGAATCCCCACTCCCTTCGACATGATGGACATTGGCTTTAAGCTTTTCCAGCCTTTCAACGACTGCATCCTTCAATGCATTCATCTGTCGCGGATTTGATGCTGTCACAAGAATGTAATACTCGGAAAATGGTGTTCGATCACGAACGTCGATGATTTGAACGTCCTCGGCTTTTGTTTCGTCTAAAAGCTCGAGAATGGCTTTTGTGTACTTATCTGGACTCAATTTCTTTCCCCTTCCCTAGATAAAGTTGCATACAAGCGTCAGTTAACGAATTTTTTATATCTTTGCCATTGGCAAGAAGATAATCGCGGTTAGCACTTAATACCACTAGAAAACCTAAATAATAGTTTTTATAGCATTTCTTGATAAGGGGTCGAGAATTAAATCCTCTAAGCGGATCAATCTTATCGGCACTATAAATTATTTTACCAAGCGGACTCATGTGTGGTTTACCAGTGGCATGAAAACAAATCGCATCGAGAATCTCTTCATCCTTGATACCGAATTCTTTTTCTGCTAAATATGAACCGATAAACTGATGGTACGCAAAAGGAGGTAGGTTAACATAATCTTTAAACTGCCTTTTCATAATGGCGATTGTTTGCTCGGTGTCGTAGCCTTTGCCAAGATCATGCAGCAAGCCCGCAACATAAGCTTTATGATATTCAGGTCGTTCGTTTTTGTATGCAATTGAACGCGCTAAATGGGCGACAGAAAGACAATGAGTATAGCGTTCTTTGCCCATGATATTAATAATCTTCTCTATATAATAGAGATGATTTTTTTCGATGTAATCAAGAACTGAGGATGGCATATCAAGCGATTGCAAATTTCTAATTTTTGTCGATGATACTTCGCCAGTGTGATTATATGGTAATTGTTCAATCGAAAAACGTTTTGCTATTTTTTCATCCACTTTGATTTCGGGACGAGGAATATAAACAACAGTCGCAAGTTTAATTATTTCTTCGGGTTCCTGCCACTGTGCAAATTGATTAACTTGGTCCGCACCAATTAGCAAAAAGAAACGCTTACGAGGGTATTTTTTTACAAAATAGCGAATTGTATCAATCGTATAATTAATTGCTGATTCCGATTTGATTTCGAAGTCAGAAATTGTCGTTCCAGAAATACCGTTTTGGCGAATAGCCAAGGTTAACATTTTTAAACGATGTTCAATTCCCACTGTCGGATTTTTCCAGCGCGGACTTTTACTCGGCACAAAAACGACATCAGCATTAAGTAAAAAGCTCGCCGCATTAGCCATGCGGAGATGGCCGTTATGTACGGGATCGAAGGCGCCTCCGAAAAGAACGATATTCTCCACTACTTTACTTTCCTCTTAGGAGACTGACGATATAAAACAATTGTTCTACCGACGATTTTTATTAAGAAACAGCCGAGTTTCTCGGAAATTGATTTAGCAAAGAACTCAACTTCTCCTTCAGCATGCTTATTGATTGAAACTTTGATAAGTTCATTAGCAGTCAGAGCTTTGTCGAGCATTTCAAAAACTTTAGCAGACAAATTATCTTTTCCGATAATATAGCGGATTTTGAGTTTATTGCTAAGGGCGAATAATTCCTGACGATCCTTGTTACTTAACATGCTCGATTTTTGACCTCGTTGTATAAAATGATACGCCTTTTGGAACATAAAGGCGGAAAGTTTGTTTATTTCCAATAAAAGAGAACCATCCTAAACCATTAATTCCAATATCGCGTGAGCCTTCTTCATCGACAACTACATCGTAAATGTCAAAGTCTTTTAGACTCTGCAAGTTCTTCGATGTCGGATGAAGTAAGTTTTTATTTAGGGTACGCAAAAATTGATTGTTCGGTTCTGCAACAATTATTTTGCGAATATCAACTTCTGAAGAAAAATAGCATCCCACCGCTGTTTTTTCTCCTTCAACTAATTCGATACGCGCTAGCCCGCCGATAAAAAGTGACTGGTCTTTACTAAGCGTATACAATCTTTTTTCTATGCGCTTGATCGGAACAATAGATTTTAAAACCTGTTTTTCCACTTTTTCAAGAATGCAGTTATCGTTGCCTAAACCAGGAGTGTCATAAAAATAAGTCGATTGATCAATCGGTATTTGCATAACTTTCAAATTCGTGCCCGGATAGTTCTGCGTGATAATATTCGTGCGACTGACATTTTTATATTCCTTTAAAAAGGCTTCCATTAAGGTCGTTTTTCCCGAATATTTCTGACCAATAATATAAACGTCTCTTCTTTTGCGAAGGTCTTTAATTGTGTCGATGACATCCCGAATATTATAATTTTCGGAGGCACTGACTAGCTTAACATCGGAAACTTTAAGTTTTTCGACTCTTAGTCGATGAGCGACATATTCTTTGAGAGCTTCATCGCTAACATCTTGAGGGATGATATCTCGTTTATTAGCAAGAACTAAAATATCTAAACCCGAAAGCCAATGGTTTAAAGCACGGATGAAGCCAGCTTCAAAGGAAAAGAGATTGATAACATAAACGATTAAAGCATCAGTGGCCTGAGCATCGGCGATAAGAGTAAAAAACTGGTGATCAAGGCTCGCTTCTTTTGGCGAAAGATTATATTTTTCGCTATGGAAGCATTTTTGACAAAACAAAACGCCTTTCGATAAGTCCTGAAGTAATTCTTTTTCGACATAGCCATCTTTTTCGTGGTCCTTGCTTTGCAAGACGACACCACATGAGTAGCAACGACGGATAATATTTAACTTAGCCATTATTTATCCTCCCATTTGATTAAGAGATTTAATTTTTTTAATTTTTTATAACGAGGTTTATCAAAAAAACGGTTAAATTTGGTGGTCCACTGATCATCATCGACAAGGCGTTCGGTTAGGATAACGCGAATCCCTGCCCCATTACCGCAGCAAACATCGGTAATAATTTGATCGCCAATCATCATTACTTTTGAGGTGTCAATTTTATTGGCTTTTATGAATTTCTTAAGACGAAAAGCGAATGGTTTAAGTAATGATCCCGCATAGCGTACGCCAAGTTCCTTCGCGTATGTAGAAACACGTTTGGAAGTATTGTTTGAAACGACAATCATCTCGATGCCAGCCACCGCTAATTTTTCTTTCAAAGCAAGGGCGCGGTCGCTTGGATGTGATTTATTATGGGCATCAAGGGTATTGTCAAGGTCAACAAATAAGGTGTCGATTTGATGTTTCTTGAAAAAGGCGGGATCAATATCGTAAATACTCTTTGCTACACAGAAGGGAATGAAACGTTTATTCATATTCTTATTTTACAAATAATGAGCACAAAAAAATAGACAAATACAAGTAATATTTCAAAAACAAAAGGCGACATCCAACAAATGCCGCCTTAAGAGAATCTTTATCTTAACTATTTTTTAGCATCGTCTTCTTCGAAAATCGAAATTTGCTTGTAGTCTTCGCCATTTTCTTCAAGTTTGGTTATTTCGTTTTCTTTGACAATGATTTCCTTAACAGGAGGCTCGTGGGCTATGATTTTTTTATCAATCATAATGTTATCTTCGCGGAAAACGATGTTAAGGTGTGAGCGCCGCGGTAATGTAATCGTGCCCTTTGCGTATTTGTTTTTTGGAGTAACATAGAAATCAGCGACCTCAACATCGATTACCGATTTATTGTTGGCTTGTACGCGGAGAATAATCTTTTCATCCTTTGCATCGATTTTGCGTGCGTAAATAAGATAATGAGGCTCCTTATTAAAACATGGATAAATAAGTGATGTTTTGCCAAGTCTAGCTGTCAAAGGAGTATTTGTATAGTCGTAAATGCGAAGATGACCAGCATGAGTTAGAAGAACAATCTTGGCTTTTTCGTCTTTTTCAAAGACGAGCATCTTAACAATTGTCGCTGGCTTTAATTCGGCCACTGCTTTGACTCCGCCGGATTTAAGCGTAGCAATTGATACGTCGTTTTCATTAAATAAGATTGCCCCACCGATGCTTGTTAAAACCATGATGTTACTATCGCCGCTTGTTAAAACAACATCGGCAATTTCATCATCGCCAATTAGCTTCATGGCCGTAATCGGGCGAGCGTAGCGAATAACGATAAAGTCAGTTAAGCGAACACGCTTGATTTGCCCTTTTTTGGTAATAAGAGCCAAGTAAAGATCGTCTCTAAATTCGTTGACCGCGAAGGCACATACGATTTTTTCTTTATATTCAAGACTAATTAGATAATTGATGTGGCGGCCTTCTTCTTTCCATTTCGTGTCGATAACTTCATGAACAGGAATATAAAGATAATTGCCGCGATTGGTGAAGGCTAATACAAAATCAGTCGTCAAAGCTTGACCACGATAGACTAATACATCGCCTTCTTTCATCCCAGGTAAAGAGTTAACTCCACTACCACGGTAGGACTTAATTGAACTTCTTTTTATATAACCGTCACGCGTAATCGAAATCATCACTTCTTCCTTGGCGATTAAGTCGCGCTTATCAATTTGTAGATTGATATCTTTTTCGACAATTTGCGTTCTTCGATCATCGCCATATTTTGCGGCGATTGCCTTTAAGTCGGCGATGATAACTCGGTCTAATTTTTTACGATCTTCAAGGATGCCTTGCAGTTTTAAAATTGTTTTTTCTAAAGCTTCTTTTTCTTTGACCAAAGTCGAGATATCCGTATTTGACAACTTATAAAGTTGTAACATGACGATTGCTTCGCTTTGCGCTTCCGAAAACTCAAATTTCTTCTGAAGATTTTCTTTGGCGTTAGCTTTGTCTTTTGACGAGCGAATCGTCTCAACAATTTTATCAAGCATTGAGATTGCTTTGATTAAGCCATCAACGATGTGAAGTCGGGTTTGGCACTTGTTTAAATCATAGTTACTACGGCGCGTAATGACATCGACTTGATGGTCAATATAGGCGTCAATTATTTGCAGAAGATTTAGTGTTTTAGGGCGCCCATTGACGATGGCGACAATATTGGCAGAATACGATGTTTTAAGTTGTGTCTTGTTAAAAATATAAGCCAAAATGACATCGGGTTTGGCGTCTTTTTTTAAATCGATAACAATGCGTAAACCTTTGCGGTCCGATTCGTCGCGAACTTCAACGATACCATCGATTTCTTTACCGTGGCGTATTTTGTCGAGCTCGTAAACGATCGATATTTTTACTGTTTTATAAGGAATTTCGGTAATGACAATCTGCTTAATTCCCTTTTCATCAATGATCTCTGTTTTAGCAGCGATTTCGATTCTTCCCCGCCCTGTTTCATAGATGTTTTGTAGGCCTTCACTTTCATAAATAAGGCCGCCTGTTGGAAAGTCTGGCCCCTTAATAAAACGCATTAAATCAACTGGCGTAACATTGATATGAGTTAGTCGCCAAATGACGGCATCAATAACTTCACGAAGGTTATGAGGGGGAATTTCAGTTGCTAACGCAACTGCAATGCCTTCACTACCATTGACAAGGAGGTTAGGAAAGCGCGCTGGTAAGACGCTTGGTTCAAAGTCGGTGTCATCGAATGTCAGATCCATATCAACCGTCTTTTTTTCGAGGTCTTTCGTCAATTCTTCAGCGATTTCGCTTAAGCGAGCCTCGGTATAACGATAGGCCGCCGGAATATCGCCATCGATACTTCCGTTATTGCCTTGAAAATCGACAAGCGGCACGCGAACTTTCCAATCTTGCGACATCCGTGCTAGGGCATCATAAATTGAGGAATCACCGTGAGGGTGATAGCGACCCATGACGGCACCAACGGTATGAGCGCACTTTTTGGTCGGACGTGTTGAAATATTTCCTGATTCATACATCGCGTAAATGATGCGGCGCTGCACTGGTTTAAGACCATCGCGAACATCAGGAATAGCGCGATCTTGAATTACATACTTTGCGTAAGTTGCATACCGGTCACCCATCACTTCTTCGAGGGGTTCGTTATGGATTTTTTCTTTAAAAAATTCAACAGTTTCTGGAACTTTTTTAGCCATTACTTATTTAACCTCCTCAATGAATTTATCGATGACATTGAAATCAACGTTCTCTTCGACCCATTTACGGCGAATGGCAGCATCTTTGCCCATTAAGACGCTGACGCGTCTTTCGACAAGAAGCGGATCTTCAATTTTAACACGAATTAATTGTCGAGTACGAGGATTCATAGTCGTTTCCCAAAGTTGATCAGCATCCATTTCGCCAAGACCTTTATAGCGAGATATTTTGTAACCCGGACCGATCGATTTTTTAGCTTTTTCAAGGCCTCGATCATCCCAAGCATATTCATAAACAATGTTCTTATTGACCTCTTTATAAACACGGTAAAGAGGAGGTACAGCAACATAGATTTTTCCCTTGTTAACTAATGGTCTCATATAATGATAAAAGAAGGTAAGCAACAGCGTTTGAATGTGTGCACCATCAGTATCAGCATCGGTCATAATGATGATTTTTCCGTATTTTGATTCATCAATATCAAAGTTTTGACCAACACCCGCTCCAATCGTAGAAATAATCGTCGCAAATTCTTCATTTTTCAACATTCTGTCCATTGTTACGTTGTCAGTATTTAATGGCTTACCACGAAGTGGTAAAATGGCTTGATGTAATCGATCGCGTCCCTTGCGAGCTGTACCACCAGCAGATTCACCCTCGACAATGAATATTTCGTTGAGAGGATAATCCTTTGATTGGCAAGGTGTGAGTTTATCGCTGATAATCATCTCACTTCTGACCTTTTTTGTTGATCTTGCTTCTTCTTTAGCTTTACGAGCTGCAAGACGGGCATCACGAGAATCAGTGACCTTCTTAATTAAGTTGACTGCAAACTCTCTATTTTCATTTAGATAGTAAGTTAACTTACTATAAATAAAATTATTAACAGCTTGAATCGCTTCTGGGGTACCTAGTTTTGACTTAGTTTGTCCTTCGTATTGAAGTAGTGATTCAGGAATTTTTAAGGATAATATGGCAGTAAGACCTTCGCGAATGTCACTACCTTCCAATTTATTTTTCCCTTTTAAAAGGGAATGTTCAGTTGCAAAGTCATTAACAGCCCTCGTTAAACCAATTCTAAATCCGGTCTCATGAGTACCACCGTCTCTTGTCCGGACATTATTTGCGTAAGAATAAATCGACTCATTATAGTCTTCGATGCAATATTGCATCGCACACTCGATTTTAATACCGTTTGCGTCATCTTCAAAAGAAACGATATTACCAAGCGGTTTTTTGCTTTGATTCAAAGTCGCAACATATTCTTTGAGTCCATCGGCATAATAAAACTCATGGGACAAATCTGTCCTTTCATCCTTAAGGATGAAGCGTACCTTTTTTAGCAGAAAAGCACTCTCTTGCAAGTGGTTATAGATCGTATCCCACTTGAAGTCGATTGACGAAAAAATTGTTGCATCTGGTTTAAAACGGACAAGAGTACCGTGTTTATTGGTTTTACCAATAACCTCAAGAGGAATGGCGAGCTTACCACCATTTTCAAAACGGAGATGATGTGCTTTTCCTTCTTGAAAAACAGTCACATCTAGGTATTCGCTTAGTGCATTAGTTACCGAAGCACCAACGCCGTGTAGTCCTGCACTACTTTTATAGACGGCATCGGAGAATTTTCCTCCTGAATGCAAGGTTGAAAAAATTAATTGGACAGCAGGGATATTTGTTTGATGATGAATCCCCACGGGAATTCCTCGCCCCTCATCCTCAACCGAAAGCGAACCATCTTTGTGAATAATGACAGTAATTTTATTTCCATAACCAGATAAGGCCTCGTCAACACCATTATCGATTACTTCCCAGACAAGATGATGAAGACCTGAAGAATTGGTCGAGCCAATATACATGGCTGGCCTTTTGCGAACACCAGAAAGACCCTCGAGAACATCGATATCGTCTGCCGTGTATGTGCTTTTAATTGTTTTTTCTGCCATGCTTGCCTCGCGAACTATAAATCAATTCGTAATTATAACAAATAAGTTTTGAAAAGTAATGATAGTTTTATATAATAAATAAGCATTTAGGGGATGAGGACTTATGGATATTATTTATAATATAGTTGTCGGTATTGGCTCATTAATAATTGGTTATTTAATTGGATCATTTCCAACCGCTATCGTAATTGGTAGGGTCTTCTTCAAACAAGATCCTCGCAATTTTGGTTCAAAGAATGCCGGTGGCACGAACGCGGGGAGACTTTGGGGCAAAAAAGCTGGCTTAGCAGTTATGATTGTCGATATCATAAAAGCTGTTTTGGCAATTTGGACAGTTTATTTGCTCATCAATTTTACTAATTTAAAAAATGTCGTTAGTTTATGGAATAATGGTCTTTTTTATTACTACCTTGGCTCACTCGGAGCGGCCATCGGACACTGTTGGCCAATATATGCCAACTTCCGCGGAGGTAAAGCCGTCTCAGCCCTTGCCGGAATGGTTGTCGCCACTAGTTGGTTTCTATCTTTGTTCGGTCTGGTCTTCTTTGTTGTACTGAAGAACAAAAAGTTCGTTTCCCTTTCCTCAATCATTGCTTCATCAGTCGTAACTTTAGCTTCATGGGTGATGTTAATCGTAGAGTTAACTACCCCAGGAGCCTTCAATTTTGGCATGTGGGGAAATGGTTCGTTTTTTCTAGCCGGATGGGAATACACTCTTGTAATTTCTATCATCACAATTATCCTTATTTTGCGCCACCACGAAAATATCAAAAGGCTCTCTAAAAACGAAGAAAACAAAGTTCGTTGGATCAAATAAAATAGTAGTTATTTAGTATATTTATAGTCTAATACGTCGATGTGAATAATCTATTAACATAAAACCATGAAACAAAAATATTTCGATTAAATGGGTGTTTTTCATTGACGTTTTATAGTTGTCATGTCAATATGCACGCTTAATCTACAAAGTGAATGACCCACCACCATCAACGCGTAAATATGTAGCTAATCGCAAAACAAAAAGACACCATTTTCGTGTCTTTTGTTGTCAATAATTATCTTGCGTTATTGGCTGTTTTTCATGTTGTTCATGACAGCTCTAATTTGCGATTCACTAGGCTTTCTTCCCATGGACAAGAACATTGCGCGAATCATATTTTCGCTGATTGGCGGGTTCTTGGCGAGCTCGCGTTTAAATAGCCATCTTGAAACAAAAAAGCCAGCGACAAGACCGCCGATTAAGGCTAAGACAATTAGTAAAATCCATGACCATATTTCCACTGCTTTATTCCTCCTTATGCGCGACCATCATATTGGCCGTTATCAGTTCTGACAAGAATCGTCTCACCGTTTTCAATAAAAAGTGGGACGCGAAGTTTGTAACCAGTTTCCAAAATCGCATCTTTCATTGCCTTGTTGACTGTATCACCACGAACAGCTGGTTCGCATTCAACGATTTGAAGAGCAATTTTTGACGGAAGAGATAATCCAAGGATTTCATCTTCATAGGCTAAAATTTCGATTTCGGAATTCGCGACAAGGAAATTTCTTTCCCACTCCATATTACCTTTAGGTAATTCAATTTGATCAAAGGTGACTTGATCCATAAATACGAGCATATCGCCAGAATCATAAAGATAAGTCATCTTTTTCTTATTGAGCCTTACTGGTTCAACAACATAACCACTATTTCTTGAAATTTCTAGAATCGCTCCAGTTCTTAAGTTTTTGACTTTGACTTTGGCGACCATTTTGCGCATTGCTGTTTTATTAAGTAAAATATCTAACACCGAGTACAAAACACCTTCATCAATGAAGTGATTGCCTGGTCTTAGTTCTGTAACATTTATCATATTTACTCCTCCTTATGCCGTTTGTTATTATAACAAAGTTATTTATTATTGGGAATGTAATCTTTCTTTAAAAAAGTATTAAATTTCAATTCGCGTTCGATTGTTGAACTCTTTTCATGACCGGGATAGATTTTGGTATCTGGGGGCAGAGATTTTATTTTCGACAAACTTTGAATTATGGTTCGCGGTGATCCAGTTGGTAAATCACTTCGTCCAATTGAATTTCGAAAGAGAGTGTCACCAGTGAAAATCATCCCATCACTAGGAAGATAATAACAAACGCTTCCTTGAGTATGAAAGGGTGTGTGTATGACAAAAAAATCGCGTTTTAAAAGATTTATCTTTTCGCCATCAAGAACACCGATTGGTTTCGCGCTGATGACGACGGGGTCGATATCTTTATCAAGGTGTGAACAATTAAGACGCGGATCAAATAGAAAATCCTTTTCCAAATCATGCATATAAAGTTTTGTCTTTGGAAAGGCACTTAACAAAGAAGGAAGTCCACGAATATGATCGAAATGACCATGCGTTAGCAAGATAGCCTCTAACTCCAGATTCCTCCTAAGCAAGAAATCACGAATTGAAGGACTATTACCATATCCAGGATCAATGATTACCGCTTTGCCGCCTTCGTCATCTAAGACATAAGTATTGCTGACGTAATCGGATTCGTTGAGGATGTGAACTTGCATATTTAAAAAAATAAGGACAAGTCCTTACTTTTTCTCCTTATGAATCGTCTGCTTATTGCATCTTGAGCAATATTTTTTTATTTCACGGCGTTCTGGATGGTTTTTCTTGTTTTTGGTTCCAATGTAGTTTTCTTCGCCGCAAACGGTACATTTAAGGATAATGTTGTCACGCATTTTTCGTCACCTCTTTTAAATTGCTCATAAATATTAACACATATAAATAAAGATATCTACACTAAGTTAACGAGTGGTATAATTATATAAGTAATTATGCTCCCTCGCGAAATCACACGAAAAATCAACATTGGTCGACTCATAATCGGCGGTCAAAATCGCGTTTTGATTCAGTCAATGTGCAACATTAAAACCGAGCGCGTTTCTGAAGTTATTGCTCAAATAAACAGAGCAACAAAACTCGGCGCTGATTTGATGCGCGTTTCCGTATTGGATGAAAATGACGCTAAAGCCATCGCCGAGATTAAACGCCACGTCTCCATCCCGTTAGTGGCTGATATACATTTTGATTATCGATTAGCGCTGCTTGCTATCGAAAATGGCGTTGATAAAATACGCATTAATCCAGGCAATATTGGCTCTGAAGAGAAGATCAAAATCGTCGTTGATGCTTGTAAGGAATATCATGTGCCGATTCGCGTAGGTGTAAACTCGGGCTCTATCGCTAAGGAAATCGCTAGTGATAGCGCACTTTCTTCGGCAGAAAAATTAGTATTATCAGCTAAGACGCATGTAGCTATTTTAGAGAAGATGGGTTTTTATGATATTGTCATTTCACTTAAGGGTTCTAATGTATTAGAAACAGTCGAAGCTTATCAAAAAGCAAACGAAACTTTCCCTTATCCTTTACATTTAGGAATTACGGAAGCTGGTCCTAAGGATATTGGCTTAATTCGTAGCGCGGCAGGTCTTGCCCCCCTTCTCATCGCAGGAATAGGCGACACAATTCGCATTTCTTTAAGCGATGAACCCGAAGAAGAAATCTTAGCGGCAAAACGCTTACTTCACGACCTAGGCT
>JAEWLX010000077.1 GCA_023457325.1 Bacillota bacterium
ACAATGTATCAGCTCGCGTTGTAAAGACGTCAAAGGAAATATCATGGTTCTTGACTTTGAAAGTGATTTTGGCGCCTTCAGATCTACCAATCCAGTTTGTTTGCATATCGATTGTCGACTTAGGCCATTCGACTTCACTTAAATCATCAAGTAAGCGATCAGCGTATTTTGTAATACGAAGGAGCCACTGTCGCATCGGTAAGCGAATAACATCATATCCACCGCGTTCGCTTTTGCCATCGATGACTTCTTCGTTTGCCAATACGGTTCCCAGTTCAGGACAAAAATTGACAGGAATCGAATCAACATAGGCTAAATCTTTTTTAAGAAGTTGTAAAAAGATCCACTGTGTCCAGCGATAATATGAAGGGTCAGTCGTATTAACTTCGCGACTAAAATCATAACTTAAGCCAATCGCCTTAATCTGGCGACGAAAATTATCGATGTTTTTTAATGTAAAATCTTCGGGATGACGATTTTTCTTAATCGCAAATTGTTCGGCAGGTAATCCAAAAGCATCCCATCCAATAGGATGCAAAACGTTGAAGCCTTGCATTCTCTTCATGCGAGCAATTGTATCGCTGGCTGTATATCCTTTTGGATGACCGACATGAAGTCCATCGGCGCTAGGATAGGGAAACATATCTAAAACATAGTATTTTGGTTTTGAAAAGTCATAGACATCAGTATGAAAGATTTCTTCTTCTTCCCACCTTTTTGCCCATTTTTGTTCAATGGTGATGTGATCGTATTTCATATTTTTAAACTCCTAAAAGCGATTGATATAGCTTAATGTAGGCAAGGGCCGACTTCTTCCATGTTCGATCAAGCTTCATGGCGTTGCGTCGGATTGCAAGCAAAGCTTCTTTATCTTGATACAACCGTAAGGCAAGGTCAAGACCATATTGCATTCCGTCTTCATCAAAGTGTTCAAAGCCAATACCATTCGCCACTTCAAGATTAGAGCCGTCATAGCCGTTAATTGTGTCTTTTAATCCACCGGTATAACGAACAATCGGTAACGTTCCATAGCGCTGAGCAATCATTTGCCCTATTCCACAAGGTTCAAACAAAGATGGCATTAAAAAGAAGTCGCTACCGGCATAAATAAGATGTGCTAGTTCACTTGAATAGCCGATGTAAATACCGACATTATCGCTATATTGTGAGCGAAGCCATTCGCTTTGCTGTTCCAGCTCTTTTTCGCCAGAACCAAGAATGATAATCGATGCCCCATTTTTCAATAAAAATTTTGCCTTTGCCATAATCAAACTGATGCCTTTTTGCCATGTTAGGCGCGAGACAAGACCAAAGACTGGTTGACCTTCATATTTAAGATTAAAGTGATTAAGAAGAGCTCTTTTGTTTTCTTCTTTTCCTTTGGCGACATTGACGCCATTATATTGATATTGAATAGCGTGGTCGGTCTTGGGATTAAATTCATCATAATCAATACCATTTATAATACCGACAAAATCATCGCGCCGAAGTTCTAAAATAGAACTTAATCCATGCTCACTATCGCTGGCGAGCAATTCATTGCGATGTGTATATGAAACAGTCGCGATTTTTTGCGAATAGATAATGGCTGATTTTAAAGTGGAGACGGCGTTTTCAAAACGAACCATCCCCGAATCATATAAATCGTCGCTCAATTCATAATAATTATTTAAAAAATACTTATCGAAAATACCTTTAAAGGCCGGATTATGGATTGTCAAAATGAACCGAAAATTATTAAAGAAGGGATCGTTTTTATTTTGTTCTTTAATTAGGACCGGGAGCATACCGGGTTGCCAATCATGAAGATGGACTACATCGGCTTTAAAACCAAGAGCTTTAAAGGCGTTTCGTACCGCAATTGTAAAAAATGCGAAGCGTTCGATATCGTCATTATAACCATAAAGGTTATCGCGAAGGAAATAGTAGTCATTTTGGACGAAGTAATAAATAATGCCTTCATAATATGTGCGATAAATCTTTGCATGTTGACGCCGCCACGACATTGAAACATCAAACTCAGATACAAGTTGAAGTTTATCACTATGAGTCGCGACAATTGATTTATATAAGGGCATGAAAACCGCCACCTCTTCACCCAAAATGACTAGTTCTTTTGAAAGAGAGAAAGTGACGTCGGCTAAACCACCACTTTTAACAAAGGGGTTAGCTTCACTCGTGACCATCGCGATTTTCATTTACAATTTCTTCCCCTGTTCAATATATTTTGGATTTGTCTTTGTGCCGTCGATATGAACGCCATCAGAAACATGACAATATTTGTCGATAACGGCGTGATTGATAACAGCGTTCTCACCAATCGCGGTGTCGGCTAAAATAATTGAATTGCGGATGATTGCACCGCGCCCAACTTTAACATTACGGGAGATAATCGAGTGCTCGACGCGACCTTCAACAATGGCACCATTAGCGATAAAAGAATCGCGAATATTTGCCTTTGTTCCATATAGCGTTGGTGTCGTATCGCGGGTAATTGTGTATATCGGCCAATCGTTTTGAAATAACTGATGCGCATAACGATAATCAAGCAGTTCAAATGAATAATCAACGAAATGCTCCAGGGAATCAAATGATCGAGCATAACCAAAATGCTCAAAAGCACGGACTTTAAAAAGTTTATTAGCGAACTTCTTAATCGCATCTTTAATCGTATAAGTCGGATTGAACTTCAAGGCTTCTTCAATTAGCGTGGTTAAAACATCGCGATTGATAATATAAGTCTCCATTGAGACTAGAGCTTCTTTTTCTTTTTGTCGGTTATTTTTAAAAGAACGAACGTAGCCATTTTTGACATTGACAATATTATGTGTTGCGAAGGCTTTGTGAGCATCGTTAATCCGTTTATAAATAAGCGAAACTTTTTCACCGCGTTTAACATGTTCTTTTAGAATTGGTTCGAAGTCAATTTTGCATACGACATGAGCTGGTTGAATGATGATGTATTTAGCTTTGGATTCATGTAAAACCCAGTCATTGACGAGAATATTATTGATGTCGGTATTTTTCTTCCGATTCATATTACCGCGTTCATTGTACATGATTGTTTCTCGCCCGATTTTGGTGTTGATGTTCCAAGACTGCATCGAACCCATGTGTTTTAATACACTTCGTAAATGAGCTTTTACTAAGATGCCAACTTCATCAATTCCCGAATTGGAAAAATTAGATAAAGCAAAATCCATAAAAGCAAAACGACCTAAAAATGAGGTTGAAGCCAAACTTCTAGCGGTCGTCAAAGGTCCAAGCTCGGGACAATTGTGTAGGTCTAATAAACCGAGTACTTTGCTAGCCATTTCTCTTCCTCCGCGATGTGATTAAGACGATATCATCTTGATTCTCGTTAACTATTTCATTATGTGAAACAACGGCTTGTGGACCGATAATAGCACTATAAACCTTGGCTCCAGCGCGAATGCGCGCCCCAGGCATGAGAACAGAATTTTTAACAATCGCGCCTTCTCCTACCACAACTTCGTTTGATATGACGCAACGCTCGACATCGCCAAGAATAACGGCTCCTTGATTAATCAAACAATCTTTGACACGAGCTTTACGACCAATATATTGCGGATGTGAGTGGGTATCTTCTGAAAAGATTGTGTTGTCACCTTTAATTGTATAAATGTTTTGGCCTTTGGCTGACAAAAGCAAGTCCATATTTGCTTCATGTAAACTGGGAATGGTGCCAACATCTTTCCAGTAGCCTTTAAATACATAGGCAAAGAGTTTCATTTTCTTCGCGAGCATCGTCGGTATGATATCCTTACCGAAATCATGCGATGATTCCTTCTTTTTAGCATCGCTAATTAACATTTTTCTTAAAACTGAATATGTAAAAATATAAACGCCCATAGAAGCTAAATTTGAAATAGGATTTTTGGGTTTTTCTTGAAATTTAATAATCTCGTCATTTTTGTCGGTTACAAGGATGCCGAAACGCGAGGCTTCTTTTGGGTCAACTTCAATAACAGAAATGGTACAATCAGCCTCTCGTTCAATATGTTGTTTCAGCATCTCGTTATAAGTTGTCGAATAAATATGATCACCAGATAGAATCAAGACATATTTCGGGTTGATTGAGTCTAAAAAATCGATGTTGGCAAAGATGGCATCAGCCGTACCTTTGTACCAACTCAAGCCTTCTTCTGTTTGTCTCGGGTGTAATGTTGTCGTCAGCGACCGCACACCATTCAAACCCCATTTTTCACCATTTCCAATATAGGTGTCGAGGGCGACAGATTCATACTGCGTTAAAACCCCGACCGTATCAATACCGGAGTTTGCACAGTTAGAAAGCGGAAAATCAATAATTCGGTATTTGCCGCCATAACTGACAGCAGGCTTTGCGATTTTTCTAGTCAAAGCTTCAAGGCGCGTGCCTTTCCCACCAGCAAGAATCATCGCTACGATTCTTTTATTCATATGATTTACCTCGCGATTGTCTGGATCCGACCCAAATAATGTCGCATCAAATCTTTATTAATTTTAGCACATATATTTTTATATATGTAGTCTCGTTTTGTTGTGTGACCTTTTTTGTTATAATTGTTATCATGAAAAGCCGAAAACTGAAAATTTCCCCATTGCGGCTGACGCTGATGTTCGTCGGTGTCTATCTTTTTCTACAAATTCTCTTTATGACGACGCTTGATTTTTTTGATATGAGTGTCTGGCCACCAAAGGTTGATAACCTTGAACTCTTTTATATTTATACCCCATTACTTTTTATCGTCAGCGTTATTTTCTATGTTATTTCGCTGACACAAACTTATTACTATGTCGACAAAAAGAAAATATCCCATCATAAGATGAACAAAGTATTTGAGTATTACTTTTCAGATATTACTTACATCGATGAAAAATGGTCGCTTAAACATCGCACTCTTCTTTTTTACGACAAAACAGGCCGACGTAAATACTTAACATTTGATCGTGAAGGCCTTATTTTTAAGGCAGCTATCGAGCATGCTCGCCCATTAAGTCGCGAAGATTTTCTCGCGCGTTTTCCGAGCACAAAATTGTAGTTAAGAGGCCTGTGAGGAATATTCTATTGCATCTAGTATTAACATATGTTAAATTATAACGTGCGTTTTAAGAAACCGAGGTTCTATTATGTCAAGAGTATGTCCCGTCACAGGTAAAGGTCCGCTAAGCGGCAACAATCGTTCCCACAGCCTTCGTGCTACACGCCGGCGCTGGAATGTTAACATGCAACCATATCAAGTTGAAGTTGATGGCAAAGTTCAAACTGTACGCATGTCAGCAAGAGCTCATCGCACCTTGATGAAATCCGGAAAATAATCGTTTTACTTTTTAAAAAAATAAGTCCCATGTGTGGGACTTTTTTGTTGCTTATAAGTAGGCCAACAATAAGAGTATCTGCACTGCGAAATTAACGAAAATAACAAGCCACTCGCTAAAAGCTAAAATAAATAGTTTTGGTCTAGTTATAATGGTTGTTCCGTCTTCATTTGTTTTCGTATTTAACTCAGCCCAATTTCGTAGTTTGGGGTTTAACATAATAATTAAAATAGCAAATCCAAGCATTGCTTCTAAAATGCCAAAAACGAGCAAATTCCAATCATTTTGATTATTGCCAAGGTAAAGGTTAATAAGAAAAATCGAAGAGGCTCCGGCTGCAAGTGCGCTGATGGCAAAATAAGCTGTCGCGATCATGGTGTGGAGCCTAACAAATTTTGCTTGAATGATATGAAGCGTTAAAAAAACGATGGCATTTATCACAAATAGAATACTGATCATGACAATATATGAAAGATAGCCGAAAAAGTTAATATACTTGCTAACCATCATTAAAGCCGGAGTAATTGAAAAGGCGGCGTATAAGTATAAAAAGAAGCGATAAAATAGCAGAAGTTTGCCCTGATTATGATAAGAAAGTTCATAAGGAAACATATTTAAGATCGAAAACTTAGTCTTAAATGTTTCTTGAAAATTTGCAAAACCTAAAATGATTACTCCCAAAAAAGAGAAACAAAGGATGATAATCGAGGCGATCCAGAGTCCCATTACTATCGAATCTTTTCAAGCCTTTCTTTAAAATCAGAATGTCCAAATAAATAAGTTCCCGCCACGAGGATATCGGCTCCTGCTTTGCGGGCTAGTGGCCCAGTAATATCGTTAATTCCACCATCAACTTCAATTAGAACATTCAATTTATGGCGATTGATGTATCGGCGTAGGAACTTAATTTTACTAAGGGAGCTTTTTATAAAAGCTTGTCCGCCTTTTCCTGGTTCAACCGACATGATAAGAACTAAATCGATTTGGTCTAAAAAGGGAACCAAGGAACGAACTTTTGTCTTTGGTTTGATTGAAATTCCGACTTTCCCTCCAGCTTCATGAACAGCGCGAATCGTTTTGCCCATACATACCATGCAAGAAAATGCTTCAAGATGAAAAGTAATAATATCGGCACCGGCTTTAATATAATTAACAGCTTGTTCTTCCGGATCGGCAATCATAATATGGACATCATTTTTCATCTTGTGTGTTTGACTGATTTTTCTTAGATTTTCTAAGCCAAAAGAAACGTTTGGAACAAACTTTCCATCCATTACATCAAAATGTAAATACTCCGCACCACTATCTTCGGCGAGTTTAATTTCTTCGGTCAATTTACTTTTATCAGCCGCTAAAAGGCTGGGAGCTACATAATTTTTCATTTTGAAAACCTCTTATTTCTATATTGTAATTCATCAAGAAGCTTTTGATAAATCAAATACGCTTCTGCGGATATTGTTTTGTTTTCGATAAGCTTTCTAACTTCGCATCTCTTTTCGTTTATATGCATACAATCGCGAAAAAAACATTTGCCGACCGCTTGGCTAAAGCCAGGGAAGAAGACAGATAAATCTTCTTTATACAAATCTAATTCCAGTGATGAAAAACCAGGCGAATCGACAATAAAACCATCAGAATATGCAAGAAATATCACTTCTTTCGTTTTATGTTTTCCGCGCCCTAACGCTTTTGAATACTCGCCGATTGCTCTTTTAAAACCATCATCAAGCAAATTGATGAGTGAAGATTTACCAACGCCTGTTTGCCCTATTGCTAATGTCACTTGCCGATGAAGTTTATCTTTTAACTCCGCTAAGCCGACCATCGTTTTTTTGGAGTACAAAATTACATCAAAACCAATTTGTGATAATTGTTTTTTAAATTGGTTCATTTCCTCAAGGTTACTAAGGCGATCGATTTTGCTGATAACGACAAACGGTTTAATGCCATACATTAATGAGTACGCCAAGGTTTTATAGATGAGTAAAGGAGAAAACTCAGGTTCAACCGCTGATGCCATAATCATAATTTGTGAAACATTGGCAACTCGGGGGCGTGGAAGTTTATTTTCTCGTGGTAGAATCTTTTCAATCGTTAAGGTAACTTCATCAAATGCTACGATATCGCCTGGTAAAATTTCGCCACTTTTATAGCGAATCAAACCGCGTGGCGACAAATTAAAATAATGCTTATCAGTAATGGCAACAAATTTACCGCCATAGGCGGAAACAACTATTCCTTGCTTCATTTAAATCCGAATACTCGCGAAAAGAAACCCTTTTTTTCTTTGAAGTTGTTGCGATTTTTCATAATATTTTCAATATCGTTATACATCTCTTGTGCACTTTGATAACGGTCAAGAGGGCTTTTACGACATGCTTTGATAATTATTTTCTCGACCTCTTTAGAAATTGAGGGATCGATTTTTGAGGGACTAGGGAAGGGTCTTTTAATGTGCGCGACCGCAATGTCGACTGGCAAAGCCTCATCAAAAGGGACGTGGCCAGTTACTAATTCAAAAAAAGTAATACCTAAAGCATAAATATCACTTAATGGCGAAGGCTTCTTCGCCTGACATAATTCGGGAGCAAGATAGTGAACACTACCCAAAATGTGCTCATCGGGATTTGATTGGGTCATCTCCTCATTCGTGGCGATGCCAAAATCACCAAGCTTAATCGTTCCGTCGGCCATGTAATAAACATTTTGTGGCTTGATGTCACGATGAATAACACCGTGATTATGGATATAGATGACAGCGCTTAATATTTGCAACATTATTTCGCACGCTTCATATGGTTGAAGGCGGGTCAGAAACATTAGTTTCTCGTGAAGAGTCTGACCTTTAACGTATTCATTTGCCATATACGGCCGACCATCGACCTCACCATTGTTGTAAACTTTTATGATGTTTTGATGTTGTAAACTTGCAACAGCGGCGACTTCATGTTTAAAACGACGAATATTTTCAAAGTCATTCATCAAATCTTCTTTCATGATTTTGATAGCCACAACCCGTTTGGAAATAACGTCAGTCGCTTCATATACTTCGGACATTCCTCCTGAGCCAAGGCGACTCGTTATGCGGTAACGACCATCAATTTTATCACCGATTTTGATCATTTTTCATGACCTCCCAATACGCGACAGCAATATTATCGGAGCCACCGTTCAAGTTAGCGACTTTGATGAGTGTTTCAACCTTTTGCTCAGGTCGTTCCTCAGTCGTCAATATGGCATGAATTTCTTGTTCACTGATGTTGTTATATAGTCCATCGCTACAGAGCATTATCGAAAAACCAACATAAGGAATCGATTTAATATCCATCGTTAAAGATGGATAAATTCCTAACGCATTCATTAAGACATGGCGTTTAGGATGAGTCGAAATTTCTTCTTTTGTAATTTTTCCAGTTCGATATAAATAATCGACATAAGTTTGATCTTCGGTAAGCCTTTCAAGGGCATTGTAGCGGACAGCATACGCTCGTGAATCACCAATATTGGCGACAATAATTCGATCTTCAATAATCAAGGCGGCAACGAGTGTCGTGCCCATGTCCTTATATGCTTGATTTGAATAAGCGGCATTATATATCTCGTTATTGGCGTAGCGAATTTGATTAGACAACCATCTTTTCGCGAAGAAGGGATGAATAAATTTTGGTTTATTCTTAAATGCCTCGCTCAAGACGGAAATAGCGGTTCGCGAAGCAAAATCACCTTTGTTATGTCCGCCCATGCCATCACAAACGAGCATCAAAATATCGCCTTCGGAATTAGTTATGACCGTGGCTTGATCTTCGTTTGACACGCGGACGCGACCGATGTCAATTCGATATGCAAAGCGTCCCTTGACTCTCACATTTTCTCCTTAGCGCGCAACTGACCACAGGCAGCATCGATATCAGCGCCAAATTCTTTTCTAATAGTTGATGTAATGCCTCGTTTTGTTAAACGATTTTGAAACTCTCTAACAGCGAGATCGTCACTGCGACGATAACCTTTTTCATCGATAGTGTTGTAAGGTATGAGATTGACATATGCTTCAATGCCACGAATCAAATCGGATAATTGGTCGGCATAAGCAACGGCATCATTTACCCCAGAAAGTAAAATATATTCAAAAGTCACTCTTCTTCCTGTTTTAAAAACATAGTATTTAACAGCATCGATTAGTTGATCAAGCCCATAAGCTTGATTAATGCGCATCAACTTACTGCGCAAGGCATCATTGGGTGCATGTAAAGAAATAGCGAGATTTACTTGCATGCCTTCATCAGCATATTGATAAATACGTGGAACAATGCCGCATGTTGAAACAGTAATGCGTCGAGCGCCAATCGCAAAAGCTTTTGGATGATTGGCGATTCGAATAAAATCCATGACATTATCATAATTGTCGAACGGTTCACCCGTTCCCATAATAACGACATGAGTGACGACTTCGCCTTTTCCTTCTTCATTAAGAAGGTTATTCATAACGACTATTTGGCCAACCATCTCATCGACCGTGAGATTTCTTTGTTTACTAAGCAATCCTGAAGCGCAAAAAGAACAGCCCATATTGCAACCAACTTGACTCGAAACGCATAATGCGTTGCCATAGTTATAACGTAACAGAGCGCTTTCGATTTTACTTCCGTCCTGAAGCTCTAATAACAATTTGATTGTTCCATCTTCAGAAATCTGTTTTTTATAAATAGATGGTATTGCAAAATAGTATTCGCTTTTTAATACTTCACGGAAGGATAACGAAACATCACTCATCTCATCAAACGATTGGGCCTTTTTTTCGTAAATCCAAGTAAAGAGTTGGGTGGCACGATAGGGTTTTTGCCCTTTTTGAACCATCGCATCAACTAATTTTTGATGACTCAAACTATAAATATTATTCACTCGCAGCAGCCTCGACTTTTCGTTTCATGATTGCATAATAAAGGGCGGTGTCGAGGGGGTCGAATGGAAATCGTTGCTTTTCTTCTATCAGTACAAAATCGCGGTGTTTATCTAAAAAGTCCATTATTAGTGAGCGTCCTTCTTTGCGATTAATGGTTGAAACGATATAAACAAGAATCCCGTCTTCTCCGACATAAGAGGAACAATTTTCCAAAGTCTCTTTTTGAGCAGCAACTAATTCGTCGATGCTTTCTCGTTTGAAATGCAATAAATAATCTGGATAGGCTCGAATTAAGTCAAAATTCGAACTCTGGGGATTGACAATGACTAAATCTTGAGGTCGAGATATCGCGGCCTTCATTTCGCTTGGATGCGCTCCAAAAAAGTTGACATTAGTGAGCTTGTTATAGCGAATGATCTTGGAAATATCAAGACGCTCATCGGTATTTGGCACGCCAAGATTCAAACCGATTCTAGTTTGAAATTTCAAAAAGAATTCGCGAATAATCGAGTTATCCTCATAAGAATAAAGGAAAGCTTCGCCAACATCATCGCCACATACTTTATCCATCATTTCTTTAATCGCCATCTTTAGTAAAAAGACATCGAAACTTTGAAAGAAAGCGTTTTTGCGAATCGGCGCCTTACCTTGATAAATGACCATATCGCTAATTGGTGCTTCACGAAATTCAGGATTATCATCAAGCACTTCTTTAGTCGTTGTCATTAACGTATTAACACGACAAGATTGAAGTTGCGGTTTATTATTCTTCTTCAGAAGTTTGTAAGTAACTCCTCTTCCGAAATGCTTTTGCCACATTTTGACGAGCCATTCGGGAGTGTTAAAACGAAGTGATAAATATTCTAGTGACTCTGGGGGTATTGATTCTGGTATCAAATCCCGAGGCGAATCTTGATACGCTAATAATTTTTCGATGACATTGGCCTGTTCTTCATTAAATGAAGCGCGAACATAAGCGAAAACATCATCCTGTTCAAGACGCTTTAGGAAAAGGGTATTAGCTAAGGCAGCAAACAACAAACACTTTTGGTCTTCGCTATAATCGCCAGACAGATCATCGACAATTCTTGCAAAAAGAAAGTGATGGCGAAGTTCACAGCCGACAATCGCTGAAACGAGACTGGCATATTCCTTATCGGCTTGATTATCTTTAAACGCCAAGCGAAGAGCATGCGAAAATTCCATTCCTTGATATAGGATTTGTTTAAGTAAGTCTTTAACAATTTCTAATGGTCGCATTCCTTGTGCCTCAATACATAGTATAGTAATAGAATTTTGCCTTTTCTACTATAAAAAACGACAAAATGTCGTTAAAATACTTGATATTTATTTAATGATATCTTCGATTCCCTCAAAGATATTGCCCTCAAAAAGTTCGTCATCATCATCGTGGTCGTGTTCGTCATCGTGATTGTGCTCGTCATCAACTACAACCGCATTAGCGTCAGTGATAAAACGAGGATATTCTTTGTTAATGTGCTCGTGACGATTTTTTTGTTCATAATAATAAAATTCAACCGCAATATTAATTGCCACATCCGCTAGAGTTTTAAAAAGATATGAGGTGATCTTGTCTTCAATTTTTTCGAACGGACGAGGAGCGTGAACGCGAATTAAAGTATTCCAAGATGTTTGATCAATTCCTTCATGATACATAAAACAATTTGGAGCATAGAAAGAAATGTCGCTCGTTTTAACTTCAAATAGATTGGCGAGGTTTTTTGTGTGTTCAGCCGAGTATGTGCCGATTGCGTATTGGTCTAGACCAAGAATGGAAATTGTTATCATGTGTTGAGTTCCTTTTTGTCTGATAAATAAATTATAACACCGTGTGGCAACTTTTAATTAAAAGTTATACGGATCGACATTAACCGCGACACTGATTTGCGTTTTACTTTGTAAAGTAAGCAATAACCTTGAAAGATATTTTTTGATAAGTTCTTCCGACTTATATTTAAGGAGCAAAACACGATGATGAGTTTCCTTTTCAAAATGAATAAATGGTGTTACTGGGCCAAGAATTGTCACATCCGGAAATTGCTTTTTTTCTATTTCTTCGGCGATTGTATGGATCGTATCGATGGCTAATCCTTCGTTTTTTGATGAAATTTGAACACTTGTTAAGTAGGTATAAGGGGGGTACTGTTGAGCTTTACGAACCATCATTTCCTTAACAAAGAAGGTTTCATAGTCTTGAGCGGCCGCTAAGCGAATCGCGTAATGGTTGGGATTATAAGTTTGAATTATCGCCTCACCGACTTTGGCTGCTCGCCCGCTTCTTCCTACCGCTTGCGTAATAAGTTCAAAAGCGCGTTCGCTACTTCGAAAGGAAGGAAGGGAAAGGCCGATATCAGCAAGTACAATTCCTACGAGGGTAACATCAGGGAAATCGTGACCTTTGGCAATCATCTGCGTGCCGACCAAAATATCAGCTTCTTTATTACGAAAGGCTTCGATCGTTTTGGCGATATTATTGCGCACTCTTCCGACATCACTGTCAAGGCGCAATGTCCGCGCTTCAGGAAATATTTTCTTAATCTCATCTATGATGCGTTCAGTGCCGAATCCGCTTTTTGAAAAATATTTACCACCACATTCAGGACAAGATTCTGGGGCAAACTCCACATGATTACAATGGTGACATTTAAGCATTTCGTCCTGACGATGATAAGTGAGGGTTATACCGCAATCTGGGCATTTAAAAATGTGTCCGCAGGAGCGACATGTGACATATCCGCTATACCCTCGCCGATTAATTAATAAAACGACTTGTTCGCCTTTTGTCAGTCGCTCAGCAATGTGCTTAATTAATAGTTCGGAAAACATGACCGACTGCCTTGTCAAATTTCGCGGATTTGACATATCGACAATCGATACTTTGGGAAGTGCCTGCTCATTTATGCGGTGAGGAAGCTCGGCATAATGGTACACGCCTTTTAAAGCGCGGGCCTTACTTTCGAGCGACGGCGTTGCACTACCTAACACCACCTTAGCGTGATGATGTTCAGCGCGCATGATGGCAATGTCGCGAGCGTGATAAAAAGGGTCTACATCTTGCTTATAAGATTCGACATGCTCTTCATCAAGAATAAATAAACCAATATTTTCTAAAGGTGCGAATATAGCGCTTCTTGCTCCGACAACCACCCGACATTCACCTTTCGATATTCTTCGGTATTCATCATACTTTTCGGCTTCTGTTAGCTCACTATGCAAAATGGCGACATTACCTTTAAACCGCCTCTGAAAGTATTCGACCATAATTGGAGTTAGGGCGATTTCCGGAACAAGCATTAAGACGTTTCGCCCTGCATCAATCACCGCTTCAGAAAGGGATAAATAAACCTCGGTTTTGCCACTGCCGGTGACGCCTTGAAGTAAACTGACGGCCTGTTCAGCAGCTAAAATACTTCGGACTGCTTCTTTTTGCTCATCATTCAGCGTTTTTGCTGTCTCTTTTCGAAATTCTGGAATTTCTAAGCGATAGCGTTCAATTTCAATAATTTTTAGACGATTAGCGATAATAAGTTTTTCAACAATACTTGGGGAGCCAGCATCTCGTTTGAGGATTTTGCCATTGCGCTTGATGAATCTCAATAATTCAATTTGTCGAGGCGTAAGCCCTTCTTCATTATCATCAATTGCGACAAGATATTTGTCGTAATATGCTTTAGGTCCTTTAAGCGAGGACATTCTTGGCTTTAGTGATTTGGGAAGCATCGTCTGCAAAACGCTAATCTTAGAAACGAGGTAGTGTTGACATATTTTTTCAACAAGAGCCATGAGTTCATCATTAAGAAGTTCACTATCATCAATCACATCAATTATTTCTTGAATGAGAAAACCTTTTTCTTTTTCAAGTTCTTGCAGTGTCTGCTTTGTGTCTTCGACCTTTATGACATAGCCAATTAATTTTCTATTATTAAAATTGATGAGGACCCGAAAACCGATCCGCACATCCTTTTTTCCAAAATAGACATAAGAAAAAGGGCGATTAAGCGCGTTAACTCGATGCTCAGTTAATATTTCTAAAATACGCATAATTTGCCCTATATTTATTTAATAAGCTTTGCATTTAATTTGTTTCTAATTATCTCTCTTATTTCCTTGCCGGCTCGGTCCGGGCGATCGTTTAAAACTACATACTCATAGTGATATTTAAGGTGCATTTCCTTACGCGCTTTAGCAAGGCGCTTTTGAATGATGTCTTCCGGCTCAGTTGAGCGATGACGAATTCTTCTTTCAAGATCTTCATAACTCGGAGGAATAACGAAAATGGAAACGACATTGCTGCCTTTGCAGCGACTAAGTACTTGTTTCGTACCTTCCACTTCGATTTCCAAGACGACGTTTTTACCTTGTCTGCGTAATGCATCGACATAGTGCTTTGGCGTACCATAGCGGTTGCCGACAAATTCGGCCCATTCAAGAAAGTTACCGTTATCAATGTTGCGTTGAAATTCTTCTTTTGAAACAAAAAAGTAATCGACTCCGTCAATTTCGTTAATCCGTCTTTCTCTAGTTGTCATCGAGACACTATAGGCAAGATTAAGACTACCATCGCCCATAACTTGGCGGCGAATTGTGCCTTTGCCAACCCCACTCGGGCCAGAAATGATAATAAGGAGTCCTTCCTTTAATGGTTCTTTTTCCATAATAAGTAAACTAATTATATGTGAAGATATCACTTAAATCAATTCTAATTATGCTATAATTATGCCATGAGAATATCAGCCAAAGATTTTTCTATCGTCGTAAGCAAAATCGGAGATGAAATTGCTGGCAAATACATTCGCAAAATCATCTTTTATTCTAGCCGCATCTTTTTTCTACAACTTTCTTCAAGTAAACGCCGTTATCTTATCATCAATCTAGACAATACTAATCCCTCTGTCTTTATCAGCGGCTTGAGCAATACACCTCCAACCTTAGTAAATCCTCTTTACCTATTTTTGAAAAAAGAAATGAACAATGCCTATATTGTTAACGTTTCGCAAATAAACAATGATCGGATTATTTGTTTTAAATACACCATAACTACTAGTGCGTATCAAACAGTAACAAGGCGCTTATACATCGAATTAATTTCCGCTCACCCTAATTTAATTCTTACCGATGATGAAGACAATATTCTTAATGCCTTTCGCAAGAACACAATCGACGCGCCTCGTATCATTGCCCGTGGTTTTAAATATGAAAAGCCACTCACGACGTTGCAAAGCAAAACGGCATCCGATAAGCCTTTTGACTATGAAAAGTACACGAATTATGAATTAAGTCGTTTAAACCAATCATCAATGACGCGTAATCAGGAAAAGTTCATCAAAATTTATCGATTTGTCAATTCGAGAATTAAAGCCGCATCGCGAAAAATCGATAATATAAAAGCTGATGTCGAGAAGGCCAATATTCAATTGTCATATAAAGAATTAGGTGACGCCATCTTAGCTTATCCCGTTGACAAAAAGTGGCGCACCGACAAACTCGAAATAAACGGCAAGGTGATTCAATTAAATGGGCAAAAGACACTTGCCGAAAATGCACAGTCTTTTTACAAAATTTATAAGAAGGCTAAAAGCACAATTGCTTTGAGCGATAAACTAATCGCTGATGCTGAACAAGAATTAAATGAAAGTCTCTTTATTAAGGATTTCCTCTCCTCATCAACCGAAGACGAAATCGAACGTTTTGTCAGCCAAAACGCATTAATGACACCCAAAAATAAAATTCGCTTACCGGTTACCAAAAAATACGCTCCATATCTTTTAAAAGATAACGATACGGTTTTCTATTTTGGAAAAACGGCTGCCCAAAATGATTACTTGTCATTTGTTTATGCTTCCCGTCAGCATATCTGGTTTCATCTTCTTAATCAGCCGGGAGCCCACGTCATCATCAAAAAGCCAAATCCCACTAATGATGATTTGATCACCGCCGCCGAAATCGCTTTGTTATGTTCTGACCTAGACCGAGGCGAAGTAATGTATGCTACAAAAAAAGATGTTACCCGCGGAGAAAATAAAGGTGAAGCACACGTAAAGAAATACGAAACGATTTATGTTTCTTTTATTCGCCCTTCAACTATAAACCTTTATAAGGCGGCCCATCGCCTCGAGGTCAAATAAAATGCCAACAACTAGTGAAATCAAAAACATTTACCACGTTATCGCCGGAAAAAATGCCGAGAAGATTGAGCATCTCAAATCCGGTTTTTCTAATCACTCGTATTTAATTAATCGCCAACATGTTTTACGAATCAAAAAATCATCTCGAGATCAGTTTTATAATTCGAAGCTTGAGGCGATATGCATTAATAAAGTTGCTCCACTAAAAATTTCGGAAAATGTCGTTTATTTTAATGAAAACGATGGTACCAAATTATCTCTTTACTTAAAGCGAACAAAAAAGATAGTATCACAACCAACAAATGAGCAAATGGCTTATGTTGCCAAAGCATTAAAAAAACTCCATCGCGCTAAAATTAGCACCGGCGTTTCCTTTGATCTTTTCAACCGCCTTCGCTACTATAAATCAAAATGCGTTGACTATGTTGATACGCTCTATGAGCGCAAGGTTATTTCTTCAGTCGAGAAGTTCATCTATCAAGATCCATTTGTCCTTTGTCATAATGATGTCGTTAACGGCAATCTCCTCTTTCGCAAAAGACAAGTATTCTTAATTGATTTTGAGTATGCCGCTGACAATAATCCCTTATTCGACTTGGCTAGTTTTATTAGCGAAAATGATATTGTCGATGATAAATCACGACGTTACTTTTTAAGACAATATTACGGGAAAAGTGTCGACGAAAAACAATTTCGGCATCTGCTTCGCTTGATCGAACTTCAGGATATTTTATGGTATTACTGGGCGCAGATGCACTATGTCCAAACTAAAGAAGTCATTTATAAGCGAATTGCTCATCATAAATGGAAAGCGATTATCAAAAACGCCTCGTCACATTGACAAGGCGTTTTACTTTTTTATCTTTTAATAAACAAATGGTTCGTATTCGACAAATTTATCTTCATAAGCTTTTAAACATTTAGCCACAACTTCACGAGCATATTTAGCGCCCTTCATCCGATTGACAATCGTCTTTTTATTTTCCAGTTGCTTATAAACGCGAAAAAAGTGACGTATTTCATTGGAAACGTGAGGAGGTAACTCGCGAATATCTTTATAGATATTGTAGATTGGGTCGTTTTTGCAAACGGCAATAATCTTTTCGTCAAGATACCCGCCATCAATCATCTCTAAAACACCGATGGGATAGCATTCGACCAACGCTAAGGGAACAATCGATTCGGAAGAAAGGACTAAAACATCAAGTGGATCGAGATCTTCAGCATATGTTAAGGGGATAAAGCCATAATTTTGCGGATAATGGGTTGAAGTATATAAAATGCGATCAAGAATAAGCGTTCCTGTTTGTTTTTCCAGTTCATACTTGTTCTTGCTACCTTTAGATATTTCGATACACGCCAAAAAGCTTTCGGGTTTAATCCGCTCTTTAGGTGCCATGTGCCATACATTCATAAGTGTTCCTCGTTCAATAGAATTATTATAACAATCGTACATAAACAATAACAAGAACAAGCCGTTTACCAAAACAATAGCTCTCCTTCAAGACAAGTTACTTTTTTTCTATTTTTGGCGGTGCTATACTACGTAATATGAAATTTAAGCATTTATCAGTTTTCTTATTAACACCGCTCTTGCTTAGTTCGTGTGGTCATCGCCCTTCGGATATTATTCGCATTGAAAAAAATGGTGAGTTATATCAAATGACAGAACCCGTTGTCGGTAGTAACTATGATAATTATCTCCGCCACACAGATAGCGAAGAAATACTATCTCTTTTAGATAATAACGAACCATTTATCTTTTATGTTCTCGCTGAAACGTGCTCAAGTTGCCTGGCCTTTAAGCCAAATTTGCTACGCTATGTCTATGAAACATCGGCCCTAGTTTATTATCTTAACGCTTCCAATAATGATGATTATTTGGAATATTCAAAAATTTGGCAACAATATCAAGATATTTTTATCGCTAATTTGGAAGTGCCTTACTTACTAATTTTTGAAACTAACAGCACTTATGCCAAAGGAGCGGTTAGCAAAATGACTGCTTCAACATACTCACCCTTTGAAACGATGATGAATCAACTAGTAAGAGTGAGCAATATGTATTCACTTGCTACTTATCAATCAGTAATGCATCACCTAAACGAAGATGACGATGTCTTATATTTTTTATATGATCGAAATAATGAAAGAGCCAGAAACATTTATGTTAATAAAATATTCCCAAAGGCTAGAGACAGTGAAAAGTCGATTAAGATTGTCGACTTATATCGCTTTAGTGAGGAAGATGGTATTTCTTTAAGAGAAACATTTGAACTCGGCGAAACAATCGCTCCTGCCGCTTATTATTATGTCGACGGCCAATTTGAAGAAGCTCATCTGTTTGGTCTTGATGATGTTTCCGATCAGCAATTTCTTGATTCTTATTTATAATAAAAACCGGATCTCATTAATGATGACCCGGTTATTTTTTACTTAACTTTTACTCTTTTTAAAACAGCCGACTTATACATGCCGTTTTCGAATTTAATGTCGACTGATCCCTGAATTAAGGGCAAACAATATCGACGGAAGGATTCATCCATATGACCCGGACCCGCCATCATTGATTGAGGAACAATCCGTTCAGCGTTAGCAATTTTAGCGATATCTTCTGGAACATATTCGACTTGATATGGGTCATCGCTTAAACGCTTGATGCAAACCATCTCTCCAGTATGACCTTCAAGTGCTAATTTGACGGCAAGACTTCCACAGGCAATCGCTTCTTCTTGATCGACTTTACTCACGAGAAGAGGATCTGCTCTCTGCGGTAATGATAACTCAATTGAACGTGTCGGAAGATCAAGGCGAACTTCGACCATGTCAGCAAGTTCGTCGCCTACACCACCAAGTTGTACGTGATTAAAGGCGTCAACGCGCGCTTTTGTCATATCGCGTTCAAAGGAAATACCTTCCGAAATCACGACAATGGCATTGCCTTTTTCATCGAATAATCTTTTGACATCTCTTAAAAAGTCATCGACATTAAATGGATTTTCCGGCAAATAGATTAAATCAGGTCTTGTTTCTTCCGGTAATAAATCAACTGAAGCAGTAAGCCAACCAGCATTTCGCCCCATCAGTTCGATTATATAAACCTTGCCACGTTTATAAACGCGAGCGTCCACACAAATCGACTTGACAGTATTAACAACGTGTTTGGCGGCGCTTGCAAAACCGAGCGAATGGTCGGTTAAGGCTAAATCGTTATCAACTGTTTTAGGGACACCCATAACTTTACAGTCATAGCCAATTTCTTTGCATAGCAATGATAGCTTATGACAAGTATCCATCGAATCATTGCCACCATTAACGAAAACGTAACCAATATTATACTTTTTTAAAGTATCAATAATGCTCATGTATTGCTTGTCGTGTAAATCTTTTGGAAGCTTGTAACGCGTTGAACCTAAAGCTGCCCCAGGAGTTTGTTTAAGTAATTCAATTGTCTCTTCATCTTCTTGACCAAGATCAATTAAATCATCAACAATTAAACCTTCAACACCATAAAGGGAACCATAAATCTTATCAATTTTATCTGAATGCTTTTTTGCCTCAATAATCGCGCCATAAAGCGAGGTGTTAATTACGGCCGTCGGACCACCGCTTTGAATATAGACCATTGATTTTTTCATGTTTTAATCTCCTAAATATTCTGATGTGTCATTTTCGTAAATAAAGCGAGAATTTTCTTTGTTAGTTTTCGAGAACGCTTTCTAACGTTGAATAGTGATATTGGATATTAGCTGTTTATAACAACATCGCCTATAATTCTAAGGAATTATCAAAACAAAGTAAAGAAATCATCTTTATAATCAGTGAGTAATAAAACATAAGTAGCAAAACTAATTCAAAAAGATAGAAGCTATGCTTCTTTTTTCAAGATAATTAGTCTTTCTATGTTAAATCAGGAAGAGAACGGCTAAAATGTAAGCGGTTGCATTGGCAAGATTAATCTTGTATTATCTTACTACACGCCCAATTGGGAGGTATCCACATGGCATTCACATTGAAGTATCAAGGCAATGAAAAAAGCTTTGAAAAAAAGGTCGCCCTGCTCGACCTAGTAGCAGATCCAAAAAAAGAGTTCGTCTGTGCAAAAGTCAATAATCGCATTCGCGAATTAACTTATGAAGTTTATTATGACGCTGAAGTTGAGTTTCTCACCGTCAAAGATACAGATGCTATTAGCACTTATGAAACTTCTCTACGTTATTTAGTTGCGATGGCCTTTCATCGCGCCTATCCCGAACTAGAAGTTCGTTTTAGTTATAACGTCTCTCGTTCGATTTTTGTTCAGATTTTGAATAATTCTCGACATAGCGACATGGCAATGCTTAAAACAATTACCGAGGAAATGGACAAAATCGTCGCTGCTGATTATCCATTGAATCGCATGATTGTGACCAAGGAAGAAGCTCGCGAAATTTATATTAAGCGACAATTAAACGATAAATTAGAGCTACTTAAGTATCGTCCTGAGAAAACGGTTCATCTTTATGATTGCGATGGCTATCTTAACTATATGTATGGAAGGATGGTTCCCTCAACTGGTTACCTTACGAAATACAAAACTCGTCTTTATTCACCAGGCGTTATTGTTCAATACCCTCGGGCTGAAGCTGGAGGAGAAATACCAAAGTTTGAAGATGCCCCAACTTTTGGTAGGACACTTAAAGCTTCGCATGCTTGGGGAAAAATCGCTGGTGCGGATTCCGTTTACGGAATTAATGAACATATTAAAAAAGATGGTGTCATCGATTTTATCAATATGTGTGAAACAAGGCATAACCGTATGTTAACCGAGCTTGGTAACGCCATCGAAAGCGATATTGATACCATTCGCCTTATTTGTATTGCCGGTCCATCTTCTAGTGGAAAGACGACTTTCTCGAATCGTCTGCGCATTGAATTGATGTCCCGCGGCATTAAACCTATTCGTTTGAGTATCGACGACTACTATCTTCCAAAAAATGAAGTTCCAAAGGATGAAAATGGCGATCCTGACTTAGAATCAATTAACGCCCTTGATGTTGAATTGTTTAACCAAAATATGCTCGATTTAATTAGCGGTAAGGAAGTTCAACTTCCTCGTTTCGATTTCAAAATTGGTAAGCGCGTAGCCGGTAGGACACTCAAGGTGCCACACAATCAGCCCATTATTATCGAGGGCATTCATGCTTTGAATGATTTATTAACAATTAACATTCCTAAGCATCAAAAATTTAAGATTTATATTTCCCCTCAGGCCCAAATTAACTTCGATAATCACAATCCAATGTCCTTAACTGATTTGCGTTTACTACGACGCATTGTACGTGATAAAAAGTATCGCAATGCTTCTGCCGAAGAAACAATGAGTATGTGGCCAAGCGTAAGAAAAGGCGAATTCACCTGGATTTATAACACCCAAGAAGGAGCTGATTACGTTTTCAATTCCTTATTGAGTTATGAGCTATCGGTCATGAAAAAATACGCAATGCCCCTTTTAACAAACATCGATACAAACTCCATTTATTTCCCGGTCGCTGAAAGGCTAATTCGTCTTCTGAAGTATTTTGATGATATGCCTGATGAATGGGTCCCTAATAATTCACTGCTAAGAGAATTTATTGGTGGATCTTGCTACGCAAATGTCGATGTATAATTCGATTATTAGTCGAAAATATTTGAAGTAGGCGAGGATTAATCTCGCCTACTTTTTTGATATAATAAAGACGAAAGTGATGATATCGACATGAAAAACA
>JAEWLX010000078.1 GCA_023457325.1 Bacillota bacterium
AACCGAAGAAAATCTCGTGCCGGCCTTATGGGCAGCCGCCAGTCATTATGTCTCTTTGCTGGAGGATGATTCATAATGAAACAAAAATTGAATATCTTTATCAGCGGCGCCTTTACTAATAACCCAGTTTTCATCTTGCTCCTAGGGTTATGTTCAATTCTTGCCACTTCCAACACTTTTTCTTCAGCTTTGGGAATGGGTTTAGCGGTTACAATCGTCTTAATAATGACGAATCTTATTATTTCCCTATTAAGAAAAATCATTCCTAATGAGATACGAATCCCTGTTTATATTATTATTATCGCCTCGACAGTAACGATCGTTGAGATGTTGATGAAGGCATATACGCCGGAGCTAACCATCGCGTTAGGTGTATATTTACAACTTATTGTCGTAAATTGCATAATCATGGCCCGAGCGGAAGTATTCGCCAGTAAAAATAACCCCCTCGATTCGTTAATTGATGGCCTGGGAACGGGTATTGGATATATTCTTTCGATCCTCGTTTTATCTTTGATAAGAGAAATTTTAGGAACGGGCTCATTAACTTTTGTCAATCCCTTTACCAATGTAACTGTCTTTAGTTGGACAATCTTTGATGCTCGCTACGCGATATCGCTGATGGTTGATAATACCGGTGCCTTTTTAATTCTTGGCTTATTATTAGCGGCCATCAACGGAATAACGATGATTATTTCTTCTCGTAAAAAACGTAAGAAAGAAGTTTTAAACGCGAAAGGCGAACAAGGTTAGAAACGATGGGTATTGTTACATTAATCATATCGGCAATGTTAGTATCTAATGTCGTATTAGTTCGTTTTTTAGGTATCTGCCCCTTCTTAGGCGTATCCAAAAAGATTAATAATGCCCTGGGATTAGGTTTAGCCACGATGTTTGTCGTCTTTTTCTCATCGCTATTATCGTATGGTTTATATCACGGAGTGCTTAAGCCCTTAGGCTTAGAATTCTTGTCGCTTGTGAGCTTTATTTTAATCATTGCTTCGTTTGTTCAGTTTGTTGAAATGTTTCTAAAGAAGTTCATCCCGTCTTTATACAAATCACTAGGCATCTATTTGCCCTTAATCACCACAAATTGCATCGTTTTAGCCATTGTCCTTGAAAGTATCGGTAACAATTATTCCTTTCTTGAAACGATTGTTTATTCTTTATCGGTATCAGGGGGCTTCCTTCTTGTTTTAATCATCTTTTCGGTAATTCGCGAACGAGTCGAATCTAGTAACCGTGTTCCCCAGGCTTTTAAAGGCATCGCCATCGCCTTGATTATAACTTCCCTTATGACAATGGCTTTCTTCGGCTTTCAAGGATTAGTATAATGCCAGAATTAATCATCAAAATATTACTGACAATAGCGGTTCTAGCTGGACTAGTTGGTCTTTTTATTCTTAGTTATTTACTTAATAAAAGAGTTCCTCGACCCGCGGGATGTGATTTAGAAAGAAGTAGCCAATGTGGCCAATGCGCTAATCATTCATGCCGTCTTTCTCAAAATCATAATCAGGAAAAGGGGGATTAACAATTATGGATTGGATCGATATTTTAATTGCCGCTTCCGTCATGATTTGCTTAGGCGGATTATTAGGTTTAGCCCTTGCTTTTGCCGATAAAAAATTAGCGGTCAAAACCGATGAACGAGTCGCTGTCGTCACGAAAATGCTTCCAGGACTTAATTGCGGTCTATGCGGCCATCCTGGATGTGAGGCGATGGCCACAGCCCTTCTTAAAGGACAGCAAAAGAAAGTTTCATCATGCCGACCAGCAAAAAAGGATACGCATCAACAAATTGCCGACTACATTAACTCTACAACTAGTCCTGACGGGAAAACCGTAAAAGTCGAAGTATAATGTAAAACCTAATAAGGTTTTCAATTAAAGATGTATGAATAAAATTCCGCTCAAAAAGACACGATTTGATATTTATGCTTTTTCTTTTTTAATGCTTTTTGCCTCCCTTTTATTAGTGATAACAAACGTTTTTAATCGTCCGAATAATGATTTAGTAGTTAATGTTTATTATGAGTTCAACATTATTGACACTCATGAACTTTACATAAATCAATCACTCGTCTATCGCAAAGATGATTATCCGCGTTTACTAGATGATATAACAGTCGAAATCACAAACGGAAAAGTTCGTATTGACGAAGAGACGTCACCCCTTAATTATTGTTCGTTGCAAGGATGGGTTGAACAATCAGGAACGCCGATTATATGTGCTCCGAATTACTTTATGGTTATCATCGAGGAAAGATTATGACAAAGTCATTAATTCATAAAATGACCCGTTTAGCCCTTTTACTTGCCATCGGAGTTGTAATTAATTACGCAGAAGCTGTGTTACTGCCTTTGGCCTTTATTGCCCCAGGCGTAAAATTAGGATTAGCTAACACCATCGGTCTTATTGTCTTATATTATTTTGGCATCAAAGAATACATTAGCATCGGTTTTTTACGGGTTATCTTAACTGCTTTGTTCACCGGTTTTGGTTTTAATTTTTATATCGCGATATCTGGGTGGGCTCTTGCGACAATCGTTGTCGTCATTTTTCATTACTGGCAGCGATTATCAATCTTTGGCTTATCGATGGCGTCTGCGGTTATGCACGGGGTAGGACAAATAATCATGGTCGCCATTTTGTATCAAAACAAATACATAATAAATTATTTACCGATTCTTTTTTTCACCGGCATCGCTAGCGGACTGATAATTGCCGTTATCGCTCGCGAAGTAGTGACGCGCGTTCGCTTAACGACAAGCCTTGATGAATATGAAAAATAAATTAGCCCAAATCAAAACATTTCTCTTAAAATTGCTTGATGCACGCGAGTGGATTATTCTCCTTTCAACATTTGCCTTAAGCGGACTACTCATTTCCTCGATTTTTTGGATAGATTTTGATAATAATGAATTCGATCCCGATAATATCCCCTTTCAACGGATTGGCTATGATGTGTTTGCCAAAACGACTAATAACGACATTCGTAACATCTTTAACACATCATATGAAATTCGTTATCAAAAAGTGTATCCCGAATCGTTTGCTGAGATGGCCCGTGACATATATGTCAATAATATCCTGTTCATTCATAAACTTGCCGACCGCCATTATATGTATCGCCTTGATGAAAATGATATTTCTTCGCCGATCATAAACAATTTATATATGGTTAACGAAGCCTATGATTCCGGTACGTGGATGCAAATACCTAACCATTTATACTATTTGCTCGAACGGGGTCTAAAATTGACGATTGACACTGATTTTAAATTTAACATTTTCGTCGGTGAAGTTGTCGCCTTTTGGGAAGATATTCTTGAAAATAGTGACGATTATCTAAACCGTGATCCATATTATAATCACGATCAGGCCGATTTGCTCGCACGCTTAACAAGTTACGTTCCGATGAATCAACAGCAAGCAGAAGAAACGTTGCAACTAAAAACAGAAGACAACGATTACTATGTCCGTTTCAATCAGTTTAATGGCGCGCCTCATGGTGATTTATCTCTTACTTTGGCGGGTATTGCCAAAGGATACGCTAATGATGTGTTGGCCCCGTTATTAATCGAAAATGAGCTGGAACACGGCTTTATCTATGGTGGAGGGAGTTCGGTTACGACACTTGGAAATAAATATAGTGGTAACCACTGGCATTGGCAGATGGAAGGACCGACTAAAGATGCTCCTTATGCTTTTAATATTGATCGCAAAGGTCAATATTCCTTTTCGACCTCAGGGGGCTATATGGGCTTTAAAATGCCCATCACCGATGGTTCGATTCTTCGCCATCATATTGTTAATCCTACAACTGGATATCCAGCCGAGCAACAATTGCAAATCAATGTTATATCCGCGGATTTACCTTCGGATATGCTGGATGCTTTTTCGACAGCTCTGATGAATATGACAATCGAAGAAGGACTGGAGTTAAAAGCGACAATCAACAATCAGGAAAAAGAATTAGAAATTGCCTGGATTAACATCAACAATAACAGCGATGTAGAGGTTAAATATACGTCAGGATACCAGCAATATATCACCGAACTTGATAGTTTAAGTTATCACGTTGTTTAAGATTTTATTAAAAGCTTGATATATTTCGATATAATCGAACTTTATCCTCAGCGCTTGAGGAAATCGCCATTATCCATTATTCAACATAATTCAGTTTTACTTATGCTAAAAATTTGGTTTATGACACCGTTTGTTTTATTATAAAAAAGAATATGGATGCATCGGAGGAAATACTATGTCAATTAAGCGATACAAATCAGAGCCATTAAGCGATTTTCAAGACGCATTAATCTTGGCTAAATATCAAGAAGCGCTTTTAAAAATTAGAAAGCGTTTCGGGAAAATATACCCATTGAGACTCGGCGATAGAAAAATTAAGACTAAACATGTCTTAGATTCACTTAACCCAAACATTAAAAGCGAAGTTATTGGTCGTGTATACATGGCCGGAATTCCTGAAGCCGATATAGCGCTAGGGTACGCTAAAGAGGCGTTTAAGACTTGGTCACTTACGCCAGCAATTGAACGCTCACGAATACTAAGAAAAGCCGCAAAAATCATGAAACGCGAGAAGTTTGACCTCGCAGCCTTAATGACACTAGAAGTTGGCAAATCATATGCCGAGGCTGATGCCGATGTCGCTGAAGCGATTGATTTTCTTAACTACTATGCGCTACAAATACTAGATGTTGAAAAGAAATGGCAACTTGTCTTTAGTCATAAAGGACGAGAAATTAACGAATTTAAATACATACCACTTGGAGTAGGGGCAATTATCAGTCCTTGGAACTTCCCGTTAGCAATTCTTACTGGTATGACTGCGGCTGCTATTGTTTGCGGCAATACCGTTGTTGTTAAACCAGCAGCAACAACACCGATAATTGCTCATTATTTTTATCGAATTATGGAAAAAGCCGGCCTTCCTTACGGTGTCATTAATCTAATCCCAGGATCAGGCAGTGTAGTTGGCAAATATTTCGTCGAGCATAAGAATATTGCCTTTATTAATTTCACTGGTTCGCGCGAAGTCGGCCTCGACATAGTCGAAAGAGCGGCCAAGACTGATCCTAACCGCTTAGTGATAAAACGTGTCATGGCAGAAATGGGCGGTAAGGACGCAATGATTGTCAGTCGGCATTATGACATTAAAAAAGCTGCCACCCTAGTTATGCAGTCAGCTTTTGGTTTTAGCGGACAAAAGTGTTCGGCAGCATCGCGGGCGATTATCGACCGCGCTATATATCAACCATTCCTTGAAGAATTAAAACGACAAATTAGTAATCTAAATGTCGGTAATACCGAAAAAGCCGGCGTATACATGGGCGCAGTTAACGATGCTGGTGGTTTCAAAAAGATTTGCGATTATATTGAAATTGGTAAAAGCGAAGGTGAACTCCTTGTCGGCGGTCAATACGATGATTCAATAGGTTATTATATTCAGCCGACGGTCTTTTACGATTTAAAACCATCTGATCGCCTCATGCAGGAAGAAATATTTGGACCAGTCTTAGCGGTAACTCCCTACGATACAATCGAGCAAGCAATTCAAATTGCCAATGATACCGACTATGGTCTAACGGGTGGTTTTTTGTCTAATGATAAAAACGAAATAGAATATGTCAAAAAGAATTTCTTTGTTGGTAACTTATATATTAATCGTAAATGCACGGGGGCTGTTGTTGGTTATCAACCATTCGGGGGTTTCAAAATGAGTGGTACCGACGCTAAAGCTGGCGGGCCCGATCATCTCTTGCTATTTATGCAAGGACAGACGATTACTGAAGCACTCTAACTACAGCGTAGCCATCATAATTGCTTTAATTGTATGCATGCGGTTTTCGGCTTGATCAAATACTCGGCTTTGCTTCGATTCGAATACTTCGTTAGTTACTTCGAGTTCCCCTTGTCTTAATCTTGGATAATCCTTGCCAAAATCTGTGGCGATTTGTCGCCCAACTTCGGTATCTAATCCATGAAAAGCGGGAAGACAGTGTAAAAAGATGGCGTTTTTGCTAGCTTTTTTCATTAATTCAGCATTGACTTGATAATTATATAGCAAGGCGATGCGCTTAGCCCATACCTCTTTTGGTTCTCCCATTGAAACCCAAACATCAGTGTAGATTGCATCAGCATCACGGACACCTTGATCAACATCATCAAACAATTCAATCCTTGCCCCAGTAAGTTTTGCTACCTCACGGCATGTTTTAAGTAAAGTATCATCAGGCCATAATTCTTTGGGAGCGACGGCGCGATAATTAAGTCCCGCCTTTGCGCAACCAACCATCAAACTATTAGCCACATTATTACGTGCATCACCAACATAGGCGAGGGTGATACCTGATAGATGTCCGAAACTTTCATAAATCGTAAGCAAATCAGCTAATACTTGGGTAGGATGGAATTCATCGGTTAGTCCATTCCAAACTGGTACGCCGCTATATTTGGCAAGAAGTTCGGCATCACTATGAAAATAACCTCGGAATTCGATGCCTTGATACATTCGTCCTAATACGCGGGCAGTATCTTTTATCGACTCCTTGACACCCATTTGCGAGCCACTAGAACCAACATAAGTTACATTCATTCCTAAATCGTGGGCGGCAACTTCAAAGGCTGAGCGGGTTCTGGTTGAATCCTTTTGAAAGAGCAAAACAATTTGTTTGCCCACGTGGTGTTGGTGGGTAATTCCTTGTTGTTTTTCTTTTTTTAATTGTTGTGATAACTGAAGAAAATAAGCAAAGTCTTCAGATGAATAATCAAGCCAAGTCAATAGACTTCTACCGTTGTATGGCATACTATTTTACCTCGTCTAGCACAGCTTTTATTTGTCGCAATGCTTCATCAAGTTGTGCTTTTTTTATTATAAGCGGTGGCGCAAATCTAATCGTATCTTCATGTGTTTCTTTTGCTAAAATTCCCCGAGCTTTTAATGCCTCGGTATATGGGCGAGCCTTTCGATTCAAGGTCATAGCGATTAATAATCCCTTGCCACGCACCTCTTTGATAAGGGGGCTCTTGATTTTCTTAAGTTTATTAAGGAAATATTCACCCAACATCGCACTACGTTCTGATAGTTTTTCTTCTAATAAAACATCAATCGCCGCACTTGCGACAGCACAGGCTAGTGGATTTCCACCAAAGGTGCTTCCGTGTACGCCAGGGATAATTACATCCATTATCTTTTTATCCGATAAGACGCCAGAAACAGGCAAGACGCCACCCCCTAATGCCTTACCAACGATAACGACATCAGGGCGAATACCCTCATGTTCATAGCAAAAAAGTTTTCCGGTTCGTCCAAATCCGGTTTGGATTTCGTCTATCATAAGCAAAATGCCGTGTTTAGATGTTATATCCCTAATTTTCTTTAAATACCCATCGCTTGGTATAATAACCCCGGCTTCACCTTGAATTGGCTCGACAAGAAAGGCGACTGTGTTTGAAGTAATAGCCTTTTCGAGGGCATCAGTGTCATTATATGGAATAGTTATAAACCCTGGAGTATACGGCCCAAAATAGTCTTTTGCGGTTGGATCACTCGACATACTAACAATTGTTGTCGTACGCCCATGGAAATTATCCGCGGCAACGATTATTTCGGCCTGGTTAAGAGTGATACCCCTTTTTATGTATCCATAGCGGCGCGCTAATTTTATTGCTGTTTCAACTGCCTCAGCACCCGTGTTCATTGGCAGAGCAACCTCATAACCGGCTGTTTCTGTCAGTTTTTTTAAAAACGGTCCGAGTTGATCGTTATAAAAGGCACGCGAGGTAAGCGTCAAACGCTTGGCTTGTTCATTTAGTGCTTTTATGATCTTGGGGTGGCGGTGACCTTGATTAAGGGCTGAATAGGCCGATAGAAAGTCAAGATAGCGACGTCCTTCGGGATCATAGACATACGATCCTTTAGCATAACTTATAACTACTCCAATTGGATGGTAGTTATGAGCTCCATAATTTTGTTCTAAATCAATTAATTCTTTTGAGTTCATATATTTGCTCCTAACTAATATTTTTCATTGTATCGGTAAATCGCATTGATTGCCAATTTTAGACTTTATCATAACTAGTTAATGGTTTTACTTACGATAGAACAAAAACAAGAAAAAAATTGAAAATCAAACATAGATGTATTTGCTTATGATGAAATAATTAAATTATTAGCAAAGTAAAAAATGTTTCACCTCAAAAAATAAAAAAAGCAACCACATCGGTGATTGCTTTAAAAACTCAGATAAGTATCTACTCTAACGGTATAAATAAAGATTTATCGACACCACAAAGCGGGCAAACCCAATCTTCGGGAACATCTTCCCATTTCGTGCC
>JAEWLX010000079.1 GCA_023457325.1 Bacillota bacterium
GAATAGTCAAACACCTCAAGTCTCATGACTACGATATTGTCGTCATGAATGGATGGCACACGTTAAGCGAAGTATTAGCTCTTAATTATTTAAAAAAACATCGCAAATCTTATGTTTTTTATATAAATGGTGGTATTATTCGCCCTAAAGAATCTCACTTTATGAAGAGACTCAAGACACATTATATTAGTGGTGCTGATTTATATTTTTCCCCCGATGAGAATTCAAATAGGTACCTAACCTACTATGGCGCCGAACAAGGAAAAATTGTTAATTACCCGTATTCGACTATTTATGAAAACGAGATTTTAAAGCAGCCACTTACGCGTACCGAAAAAGGATCGCTAAGAAGTGAATTGAATATTCATGGCACGAAAATCTTTATATCATGCGGGCAATTCATAGCTCGTAAAAATTATGCTCGTCTTATCAAATATTGGTCTAATCAGCCCAGCGATTACACTTTGATATTAATTGGTGGTGGCAAAGAGAAAAGAAAATACCAGAAACTTATTAAAAAACATGCTTTACAAAATGTAATTCTAAAAGACTTTATGGATAAGCAATCTCTATTTAAGTATTTTCAAGCTGCCGATGGATATCTTTTCCCCAGTAAGGAAGATATTTATGGCCATGTCGTCAACGAGGCTTTATCTCAAGGGTTACCCGTTATTTCTAACATTAATGTTAACTCTGCCCTTTGCCTTATCAATAATGGCAAGAATGGTTATATTGTTAATTTTGATAACGACAAAGAAATTTCTGACTCTATTGCTCATGTCATCAATGATGAGGCGATGCCTTATGAAGCTTTAAAAACGGCTCGTGAAAATACGATTGAAAAAATGGCGAAAAGACATGTGACTATTTTTAAAAAGTGGGTTGGAAATAAATGAAGATTATATACATATCGGGAGCGATGAAAGACAGTGATTTTAATAGTTATATTAAAAAGGCAAGATTTAATCTTAATCCCAGCAATCAAAACTTCCATTATCGCTTTCTTAAAGCCCTAGCAACACAAACTGAAATTATCGCTATAACTTTAAGGCCTTTTTCAAAAGGATTATTTGCGGTTGATACTCTTGAAAAAGCAAACACAAATGATGATCATATAACATTTAACTACCTAGCGGATAACGCTAAACGCTTTTACAAATTATTTCGTCGCCACCGCAACCTTGTTAAGGAAATCTCAACTATTATAAAAGCGCAAAAGGAAGATGTTGTTTTTCTTGTCGATTCCTTGAAATATGCTTTAGCAAAAGCTGCGATAAAAGTTGCTAAGAAAAACAAGATTAAAGTCATTGCCATCGTAACCGATAATCCTCGACTTCTTTCAAACGAATCTTTCTTATATGCCAAAGCAATTGAAACTTTAAACAAAAAATACGATGGTTTTATCGCCTTGTCTACTGGACTTAATGAGTTGGCGAATAAAAAGGCAAAGCCTTCGTATGTATTCAGTGGCTTCGCTGAGGAGATAACTATTGATAAACCTTTGGTCAAGGAGCCGTACTTTTTTTGCTGCGGAGCGCTTTATGAGCGCTATGGCATTTTAAAGATGATTGAGGCTTTTAAACAAATAACGACAAAACATCAACTACTGATTGCAGGACATGGGCCAATGATCGAAAAAATACGACAAGTAGAAAAAGACGATCCTCGTATTCGCTATGTCGGCTTATTATCGCGTGAGCAAGTCCTTAATTATGAGTCCCATTCTGATTTGAATATTAATCCTCGTTTGTTTAACGAAGATCTCGATAAATATTCAGTGCCAAGCAAGGTATTGGAATACTTAAGTAGTGGCGTTCCCCTTCTTTCGACCATTCATACCACTTTGCATCAAGAATTTTGTGGTGAAGCTATATGGATTAAAGACGGAACAAGCGAAGAGCTTCGCAAAGCAATGGAACTATTTCTCGCTTTTCAAAATGGCGAGATGAAGAAAAAAGCCCTTCTCGCTAAGGAAAAGGTCTTGGCCAAATATGGACTAGAAGTCCAAGGAAAACTGCTTTACGAATTTATAACATCAATTAATTCTTTTTCGATTAACTGAGTCACATGCCGTAGCGAGAAATTGTTTTCATAATAATTCTTATTTTTCTTACCCATCTCTTCTTTTTCTATTGGGGTCAAAGCCATTATCTTTTCCATGGCTAAAGCGATACCTTCTGCGCTTTGTTCGGCTAAAACTGCTCCACCGCTTTTAATTAGAATATCTTTTCCATCACCAGATAACGCGCCAATAATTGGACGAGCAAATTTTAAGTAGTGAACTAGTTTGTTAGGAATCGTTTTACCAACTGTGCCGCCTTCTTTTAAAGTGACAATAAGTGCATCGGCGTTCTTATATAATGCTTCAGCTTTTTCTAAGGCTAATGGTCCGTGATATGTAACGATGTTATGAAGATTATTATCTTCAATGAATCTAGTTAGTTGGGCGGAAAGAGCGCCCATACCCGCTAAATGAATTTCTACATCATCACGATGACTTAAAAGCTGGCCAGCCTTTGCGATTTCATTAATGAGTTGGAGATGTCCGATGTTTCCAACATAGACGAAGTTATACTTTTTACGATATGGAAAAGAATCAAACGTTGCTTCAGATGCTAACGAAGGCTGGGGTACATAAGAAAATGGGATATTATCAATTTTTAAAACATCGTGAAAGTAATCGACAAAAGAAGGCGAAGAAACTAAAATCTTGTCGCATCCTAAGTACAGTTTCTTGCTCCATTTATAAAGGATTTTATAAACGAGTGAATCCTTTTTTACCGCTCCTGTAACAACGGTTGATTCTGGCCACAAATCAAGGCAATGCAAGACGTGCTTGATACGGTGTTTTTTTGAATAAATAATGGCCGGAGCAATCGAAATGACTGGCGACAAAGAAGTAGAAAAAACAATATCATATTTATCCTTGTGTTTTCTAGCAAACGCTTTAGCGTTACGGTGGAAAGATAGGTAATTGCGATAAATCGAGATGCGACTTTGTTTACGGGGATATAAATTAATGCGATGAACTTTAACGCCCTTAATTACTTCATAGTGGACCTTTCGATATTCGGGAAGGATCTCATTAAAGCAGTAATTGGGTTTGCCGGTTATTACCGTTACATCATGGCCTAAAACGACAAGTTCGGAAGCGATGTCGGAAATTGTGAATCGTTCTGGGTAATAAAACTGGCAGACAATAAGAATCTTCATATGCGTTTTTACTATCATATAGTATCGCACATTTTTATGTTTCACTTTAGAAAATTCTAAAAAGGCAATGAATTTTAAGTGATAAACCCATATAATTTATATGATTATGCATGAAACAACCAGGACTAATGTCATCGTAAATCTGACTCGCACGGTTGTTTTAACGATTCTTTCCTTTATTACTTTTCCATTTGTGTGTCGCGTTCTTGGCGATGAAACAATTGGTTTATATACGTGGGCCAACACATTTGTTTATTACTTTTTAATTTTAGCTCGCATCTCTATTCCAAATTTCGCAGTTAGAGAGTGCGTTCGCGTTCGCGATGATAAAAAGGCATTGAGCAAAAAGGCTCAAGAATTTTTTATTCTCCAGTCGATTACAACTATCCTTTCCTTTGGCTTGATGCTGGCTTTTGTTTTCTCGGTTCCCGAGTTATTATCCAATCGCGAGATTATTTTTATATTAAGCATCAACTTTTTAACTGGTGTCTTTTCCTTTGAATGGATATATATTGCTTTAGAGAAGCACTTCTATATGGCCATGCGCTCTATCGTAATATTAACGATCAGTGCTATTTCCATTTTTATCTTTGTCAAATACCCTGAAGATATTTATCTATATGCCTTTTTCACTGTCGGAGTGACGTTTTTGACTGTCATTAGTAATCTTTTGTATCTTCCAAAGTTTATTTCATTTAAAAAAGAGGGGGCATATGATTTTAAATCATATATTAAACCTCTACTCGTTCTTTTTACTATTTCAATTGTTCTTTCCTTGTACAATCAAAGCGATACTTTTATTCTCGGGTTTCTCAATGCGAATAAGGCCGAGGTTGGAAGCTATTCTGTTGGCCTCAAAGGTGTTGACGTTATTATTGCCGTAACGACTTCTTTAAGTATCGTTTTCATGCCGCGCGCCGCCTATTATTATCAACTCGAAGACAAATCTTTCTTTAAGAAGTTAACAAAATATTCTATCAATATCACCCTTTTTATCGCTGTTCCCGCGATTGCGTCCATGACAACGTTAAGTGAACCGATTACAAGTCTCATTTCTGGTAACTATTTACCAACGGTCGGTGGTTTCGAAGAGTCATGGACAATATTAGTTATTCTTGCTTCTTTAATGGTAACGTACTCGATCGGCGACATTATCTATACCCAGGTGCTAATTCCAATGAAAAGGGAAAAGATTTACTTATACACTATTTTAATTGGCGCTGTTTTGGATATCGTTTTATCAATCGTACTCGGTTTATATGTTTTTAAAGACCATCCCGCTATTGGCGTTGCTATCGCCACCGCATTTACCGATGCAGTAATTATCGCCTTCTTGCTTTTCAAAACATGGAAATGGACAGGTCACGCTCTTTTTAATCTTAATACTCTCAAAATCTTTTCTCTGGGAATTTTTGTTGCCCTTATTTGCTTCTTCATCGGTCCGATTCTCTTTGATGCTTTTATGATTGAGTTTAACGGTAATTACACAAGTGCATATCTAGCTGAACTCATTAGCACAGTCGCCATATCGGGCGTAATATATCTTACTGGTCTACTATTATTAAAAGAAGATCTGGTCAATTCGTTTATTCGTAAAAAGAATTAATAGAATTAGCAAAGTAAAAGCCGCGTTTTGCGCGGCTTTATCATTTATTTGCTGTTTTTTTACTCAGGAATATAAGTGACGTTAGCTTCGACAGTTAAGCCTGATGAGCCAAGCCAATTAGCATTCCAGTTAGCGGTGTTATTGTTCTTTGTCATCACTGTGATTTGTAAAGAATTATCGCAACCATTGAACACATTTGCAGACATGGCTGTAACTGACGAAGGGATAGTAATACTAGTTAAGGATGTGCAGTTTTCAAAAGCGCGATCTTTAATAGCTTGAATCGTATTGGGAATAATAATTGACGATAAGGACACACAACCTCTGAAAAGATTTGAATCAAGAACAATGAAGTTTGTATTGTTCGGAAGAGTTACCGATTCAAGAGCGGAACACCCTTCAAAAACCGAACTATTAATTGCGCGAACGGTATTCGGTACAACAAATTCTTCTAATTTCACACAACCCATGAATGCTTCACGATAAATAATTGACATGAGAATTTCCTCTGAAGTATCAATAATGACTTCGCGGAGTTCAGTCGCGTTTTTAGCTAGGGCAGGAGCGATGAAGCGAATTGAACTAGTTAAATCCAAAACCTCGATCGCGGTGTTAGAAAACACAAATGAATCTGTATTTGTCTCGCCAAGTTGTAGAATGGTGCTAGGTAATGTAACGCGGTCTAATGGGCTAACAACTAGGTTATCTTTATCGACAAGAACAAGTTCTTTAAAACTAGTGGCGTTATAAAATGCTTTGATTGCAATTTTTTGTAAGCCTTGCGAAACCTGAACTGGATCCCACTGCCCGGTCTCATCATTATAAATTAACTCGGTGCGGGTCGTTTCTGTTTCATTATCGTAAGCATAAACGGAGACAAGATTATCACAATTCTCGAAGGTGCTGTCTTTGATTATGCGAACGCTAAAGGGAATTGCAAATTCACTGATAGCAGTCCCACGGAAGGCGGCTATGCCGATGTCATAAATGCGGCTGCTAGGACTATACTCATCTTCATCAAAAACGACTTCAGTTAGACTTTCACATCCATCGAATACATAGTTGTTAATAACACTTACTCCAGAGGGAATGGTCATTTTTGTCATCGAACGAGAGTTTTGAAAAGCGCCGATTCCAATCGATTTTAAATCGGTTCCGAGAACCACCTCGCCCGCAAAATTGGTTTCCTTGAATGCGTAATCGCCAATCGACTCAATTTGGTCCGACCACTCCATTTCAATTAATGAGCTGGCGCCAAAGAAGGCTTCATTGCCAATGTATTTAATATTATCACCTAGGTGAACTTCGCTTAAATTGACACAGTTATAAAGTAATTTATCAGAGATAGTGTCCAAGTGATCGGGGAATTCGGCATAAGTAATACCGGGCTGATTTGCAAAAACGCCTGCCCCAATTTGTTCAAATTCGCCAAGATTAAAGTAATGAGCGTGTTCGCTAATTGCTGGTGAGCTTTCGCTTTTTACAATCGCTGTATCAGCTTCAAAAATACCTTTATATGTATAAAGAATAGATCCAATAATAACTGCATCGTCAGGATAGTTGGCTATATAGGCAGTGTTGCTAAAGGCATCCGTACCAATATATTCCAATTCGCTTGGCGTATTAAACTTAGATAAATTTACACAATTACTAAAAGCATTTTCGCCAATCGTGGTTATCGTCTCAGGAAATATCACTTCTTCAAGACGATTAAGACCGGCAAAGGCTGATGGCCCAATTGTCGTCACAGGATATCCCATCAATTTACGTGGAATGCGAAAACGAGCAGGATAGTCGCTGTCAGAATAAACGCGATCAATCGTAACTGTAATTTGACTTTCGTCTTCTAAATCGGAACGATATGAAAAGGTAATATAAGGCATTGTCACATAATCGAGCAAAACGAAATATATTAACGATGAATAGGCTCCGCCTAAAAGGAGTAAAATTCCAAGTGAAACAGAAATGGCAGTAATAATTTTGCGAAGCTTAGATTTTTTCTTTACTTCAGTTGGCACAACAACAAATTCTGGTCCGTCCATTACTTATTTCCTCCTTGTCTAATTATTTCTTTATAACTAGCGAGTTCAGCGCTATTAGCTCTTACAAAATGTCCTGGCTCAACTTCATAAAGTTGTGGCTCGTCATCATGCGTGTATTGATGCATCTGTGGATGATAGACAACCACTTTTTTAACTTTCTCGACACGTGGATCGGGAATAGGAACTGCGGAAAGTAGTGATTTGGTATATGGATGTAAAGGAATCTCAAATAATCTTTCAGCAGTAGCAAGTTCAACGATTTTACCGTTATAAATAACACCAATTCGATCAGAAATATATTTAACAACCGATAAGTCGTGAGCGATAAACATAACTGTTAAGTCTGATTCTTTTTGAAATTCTTTAATCAAGTTTAAAACTTGAGCCCGAATCGAAACGTCCAAGGCCGAAATCGGCTCATCAGCGACGATAAATTCTGGCTTGATAATCATCGAACGAGCAATACCGATTCTTTGTCTTTGACCACCGCTAAATTCATGCGGGTAACGTTTGAGGTGTTCGGGACGAAGGCCAACGCGGCGCATCATTTCCTCAACTTTTTCTAAGCGGTCGTTTTCATCTTCATATAAATGAAAAGCTCTTAGCCCTTCTGAAACAATGTAGTCGACATTAGCGCGATCATTTAATGAGGCGCTTGGGTCTTGAAATATCATCTGAATTTTTTGCTTAACTTCGCGTGATAGTGCTCTTGAAATTTTTCCCGATATGCGAACGCCGTTATAAAGAATTTCTCCTTTACTGACATTTGTGACTCTAATAAGCGATCTACCAACCGTTGTTTTACCAGAACCAGATTCACCAACTAGACCAAAAATCTCTCCACGAATAATATCAAGATTCAAATCATCAACGATTACTCTTTCGACATTACCGCGTTTATAACCAATGCGAACATTCTTAAAGGAAACGATTGGATCGTTAGCGTTTTCTGGCGTGTGCTTTTTACTTAATAAACCGACTTTTTCGTGAGAATGGTGGGTTTTTGCATCTCTTTTTTTGAAATTAAATAGTTTTTTCATGACTATTCACCCACTTCCCGTTTGAGTTCAATGGCCGCTTGTTTCATGCGCTCACGAAGATTTTGAATAATCTTTGGCTTTTCAACCTTTGGTGCTCTTGGATCAAGAAGCCAAGTCTTTGCGTAATGTGATTCGGAGATTTTAAACATCGGTGGGTCTTGAACATGGTCGATCCGCATTGCGTAATCATTACGAATGGCAAAAGCATCTCCGATAATTTCGTTAACAAATGAAGGGGGATTACCTTTGATATAAGTCAGTGGTTCGTTCTTTGTTCCCAATTGAGGTAGCGAAGAAAGAAGAGCCCATGTGTATGGATGTTGAGGCGTATAGAAAATATCTTCCGCTGTTCCGTATTCAACAATTTGACCACCATACATAACAGCGATACGATCGGCAACATTTGCCACGACACCTAAATCGTGCGTAATAAAAATGGTCGTCCATTTATATTCTTTTTGGAGTTCTTTAATTAACTCAAGAATTTGTGATTGAACGGTAACATCTAAAGCCGTTGTAGGTTCATCGCAAATAAGGATTTCTGGGCGACACGCTAAAGCGATGGCGATGACAACGCGTTGCCTCATACCACCCGAATATTGGAAAGGATAGTCATTCATTCTTCCTTTTGGATCAGGTATGCGCACCTTTTCCAGGAGTTTAATTGCTTCTTCTTTTGCTTCGTGCATGCTCATACCGTGATGAAGCATTAAAACTTCGGCGATTTGATAGCCAATCGTTAGAAGTGGATTAAGCGATGTCATCGGATCTTGGAAAATGGTCGCAATTCTCTTACCGCGAATACCCTTCCATTGCTCATGCTTTGTTTTTTTGGCCAAATCTTCGCCATGGAAAATAATTGAGCCACTTGAAATGTAGCCATTTGCATCCAACATTCCGGTGAACGTTTTCGTAAAAACTGATTTCCCGGAACCAGATTCACCGACAATTGCTAATGTTTCGCCTTGGTAAACATCCATTGTAACGTTACGGATAACGTTTACTTTCTTCCCATGAGAAATAAAGCCGACGGATAAGTCGCGAACTTCGAGTACTTTTTCTTTTTCTAATGTTTGCATAATTATCCTTTCTACCTGTGATTCTTAGGGTCGGTGGCATCAGCAAGCGCTAAGCCGATATAAAAGAAGGTTACTGTTAAAGGCACAAGAACAACCATTGGGGCGATTAAAAGGTACGGATACACCATCCACTCATCGCGCGTTGCATCCGTAAGCACTTGCCCAAGCGTGATGTCGCCTGCGGCCGCACTGAAGGAAAGTCCAAAGAAGGCCAGGCCAACTTCGCTGCTGACCGCAGCAGGGATGGCGGTTGATACGACGGTAACGATAACGGAAATCAAGTACGGTAAGAGGTTATGAGTAATCATCGCCTTTGGCGAAGATCCTAGTGTAATTGAAGCAATGTTATAGTCACGATTACGAATAATAATAATTTGGTTACGAATAAAACCAGCTAATCCTATCCAGCTGAACATTGTTAATAAGAAGACAATCGTCCAGAAGTTTGGCTCTAAAAAGGCCATGAGTAAGAAATACAATAGAAGAGATGGAACGTTATTAACAAAGTTACGAATTTCAATCATGATCGGATCAAGACGACGGAAGTAACCCCACAACGAACCAATCAAGATGCCCAAGAAGGTATCAATCAAGGCGACAACCGTTCCGAGAATGAGTGATAAACGGGCACCGACCCAGACAACAGTCCATAGGTCAAGTCCCTTGTAATAACTCATTTTATTACCGCCGGTTCCAAACCAGTGATCAGCACTCCAACTTTGGTTAGCCGGGAAAATATCCGCTAAACCATCCGCATTACTAATAACGCGATATGATTTCATCATTGGTCCAAAAATCGTAAAGAAAATGATTAAGAAAATAACGGCAACGCTTAGAATCGCTAAAGGCTTTTTAAGTAGTTGTTTAAACGTTTCGCGCCAATACGAATATGGAGCCGAAGTGAGTTTTTCAATGTTTTCCTCGCTCGCACCGATGACCGTAAAGAGGTCTTCAACATTGTGATATATTGTTGAGTCAATATTTTTAACTGTATTATTAGTTGACATGTTTTATCCCTCCTTTATTCTTTCGAGAAACTAATACGCGGGTCAACGATGGCGGTGACTATGTCACCAGCAAGGTATGCAACGATAGAAATCAAAGCCGAAACGACAATGATGCCTTGTAAGACGAAGTAATCGTTTGATGCTTCGGATGTAACCAACAAACCACCGATACCATCAATACCATAGATTTTTTCAATATAGAATGTTCCAAGCAAAGCGCCAAGAATAGCGGCTGGAATCGATCGAACTAATGGCACAATCGCATTTCTTAAAATGTGTGTGTACATGATGCGATTTTCACTCAAACCTTTAGCGCGAGCAAATTTGACATAGTCGGAATTAAATTCATCGAGCATAAAGCGACGGACCCAAAGTGCAATACCGGCCATTCCGGTAAAGCCCATCGTCAAGGCAGGTGCCAAAAAGGTTAAAGGATTATCAGCCTGATATATAGTTGGTAGACCAATACCAGCAAAAAGAGCCATCCAAATGTAATAGTAAGCAACACCGGGTATCGCATCGATAGTGATGATATAGGTTTTACCTATTTTATCAAAAACCCCATCTTTGTTTTTAGCCATCATAATTCCCATTGGATAGCCAAGAAGTAGTTCGACAATGACGGCGATGATGCCGATTCTAAAGGAAATGACCATTTTTTCGGAGATAAGATCGAGAACGAACTTACCATTATTGCCGCCGCCTAAAAAGAAGACGGTGCCAAGATCAAGAATGAAGTTGCGGCAATTTTGATTAGAAACAGTGTAAATCGTCTCTGACCCAACAATCGTTCCGATGTCAGTCATTTGGCAAACGGTTTTTGGAAACGGCAAAATTTTGTAATAATACGTAAATAAATCAACAAACCAGTTCTCGGTAATACCGAGACGTTCTTTTAATGCAATACATTGCATTTCTCTAAGGCTTTCGCCAAGCTTATCCCATGTTCCGATTGCCTGCTTACAAATCATGAAGCCTTCGCTCTTGACGCGAATTAAGAAAAAGGTCGCTGTAACCGCCAAGAGAATGGAGATTAGAGCGCTGCCAATTCGGCCAATTGAATACGTAAGAAGGGGATGGGCAAAGATTTGTTGAATCCGTATGTTATTTTTAAAAATAAGGCGACGACTGACGAGTTGAACAAACACCACAAAAAGGAGAGCAAGTGCGATCAGTGTGTAACCTATTAAATATATTCCCATTTGTAATTTGATGTCCTTTCACTCATGATAGACCAGCAACAAATCAGGACCAACTTTCATTGATCCTGATTTGCGTAGGTCAATTAATTATTCTTCGTCTGAACCGATATAGTTATAGACACCGGTTGCTTCGAGGGCAGCAGCCTTTGCGGTTGCTTGCAAATCACGAGCGACTTGACGTTCTTGTCCAGTCGGTGGATTGACGAGAACCCACATTCCAGTTAGACGGTAGTCAGCTAGTCCGTAAGAGGCAGTTGGATTTTCGTACCCGATTGCGCGTGAGACGGAAACAGCCCAACCTTGGCTATTCATGGAGTGTGGTTTAATGATATGGACATCGTTGATAAGTTTGTACTCAGCTTCAGCAAAAGCTTGATAACGAAGAGTATTACTAGAAGTAATCGCTTTTGCTTCATCAACCATATCATCATAGTCTTCAAGTAAGCCACCAACTTGAGAAACAAGATCTCCGCTTTCATTAACGTAATAGTTATCGCGGGCAGCTTTTGTACCAGTAAAGAGTGACATATCACCATTAGTGACGTAAGTGTGTAGGTAGGTTAATGGGTCAGCATAGTCGCCAATCCAACCCCAAGTATTAAGGGTGTAATAGGCGGCATAAGCATTATTTGTAGCTGCTGTCGAGCTCGTTGTTTTTAGGTTGTTAACAATTTTTACAAACTCATTACCAGCAGTGAGTCCTTCATTAACTCTGCTATTGAATCCATTGATCCAAAGGTTTTCATATAAGTTGTAGCTAGAACCACCGTAGCCAGCAAGACCAGCGTTTTCGATAATAATCGGAGTCCTAATCGGTGCATCCGGATATTCGGCATTATACTTTGCAACAGCGGCTTCAGCTTCAGCGCGCATAACTAGAACTTCGGCATCACTGTAATTGGCGCCTTCGATGGTTTGTGGACCAACAAGAGCTTTAGCGGCAGCGGCATCAGCAAGGCCTTTTTGCTCAGCATATTCCTCGTAGTAATAATCAAGATAATCTTTGTCGTTTTCATCGAAAACGTATCCTGGAGGAGTTAAAGTATTCAATTGATATTGGTGAATATCATCAGCGGTTGCTTCATTTTGTTGATTGTAATCTTCAAAATCGATACCATCTAAAATCAAACGGCGAACTTCCTTAATCTTCAAGGCTCTGTTCGTGTTGACAATTTCATCAGCGGCATAAATCGAATCTGAAGCACCAAAAATAGTGTCAGGCTGAAGACTTAGGTCTGTTTCTCTTTCAACGTTAAGAACAAAGTGCCATGTGTAATCGATAAGATTCAATTCACGGCTATTGACTAATGGGCTGTAGGGATTTTGAACAGTACCAGAATTATCTGGTCCAGTGATATAATTTTCCCAACCGACGGCATCTTCTTTAGCGACGGTAAAACCGTCAATAATGCCTTCTTCAAAATCTTCACGCATATCAGCGTAAGAAATGGTGTCAGGGGCTATCGTGTAGTTAACTGTTTTAATATGCACGTCAGAAACATTGTAGTAGTTTTCATTACGCGTATATTGGATTTTGGTGTCACCCCATTCCGAGCAAATATAAGGTCCGTTATAAAGCATCTTTTCTCTGCTAGTTCCGAAACCGGAGAATTTGTGTTGATTAAAGAAAGCACGGTTAATCGGATAGAATGGTGCGTAAGTAAGTAAAGTCGGGAAGAAACGAGCTGGTTGATTCAAGCGATAATGGAGTTCATACTCGCCTGTGGCCGTAACACCAACGCGTGAGAAGTTAGCAATTGCACTTAATTCTTCACCCAAGATAACTGGTACTTCAGCGAGATCCATGCCTGATTCAAACGAAATCAATTTCATGAGAGCTTCAGCCTTAGCATCATTGGTGGCGCCTTTGAGGTTCTCCCAGTTGACACCGGCATATTTTTTATCCTTGTCCTTGATTAACTGAAGCATTTCGGTATAGCAGTAATATTCCCAACCACCATCAATGAACATTGTCACCATATAGGCGATTTCTGATCCATTGGCGTAATTAAGGATGATTTCTGCCGTATTCACGAAGTCATCAGCTTTAACATATTGAACAACTTCTTGTCCAACATCGTTAGTGGCTTTATACTCTTTGCCTTCGTGAGTGTACCAAGCCACGCCTTCCTTGATCGTGAAGTAGAAATTTTGAAACTCGTTGTCGACGCTTGCCGATGAAGCGAGTTGACGTTCGAGGATACCAAATTCATTATTCATGAGAAGGCCGTCGACGAAGTTAGCGAGATGGCGAACATCACTTGCGCTTTGGCTCTTAGCGCTGTTGAGGGTTGCGATGCTGGTGCCCAAATATGCGTTGTACACATCTTTTGCTTCGTAACCAGTAAAATACGGACCAGTAACATATAGTTTATTTTGGTCAGCAGGGTCACATGACGAAAGAGGAACGACTAACACAAGAGCGGCTAATAGCAAAGCTGTCTTTTTAGGAAAAGTCATATTTTTGTCCTCCTATTCCTTTCAATCTTTTAGATTGTGTTTTATATTAACACTT
>JAEWLX010000080.1 GCA_023457325.1 Bacillota bacterium
TCCCTAACAAAGCCGAAGCAAAAACAACCTTAAAATCCAAATATTCCTCTGGCGCATCCAAAGCAATAAAAAGTTCAAGGACATCATTCAGCACTCTGGAGATGTCGACATTTGGGCGATCAATCTTATTAATCACAACGATTGGTTTAACTCGGGCTTCAATCGCTTTTTTTAAAACAAAACGTGTTTGTGGCATTGTGCTTTCATGAGCGTCAATTAAAAGTAGACAGCCATCGACCATGTTCATAATTCGTTCGACTTCCCCGCCAAAATCGGCGTGTCCAGGCGTGTCGAGAATATTGATTTGATAATCTTTATATTTTATACCAGTAGCTTTAGCTAAAATTGTGATTCCTCTTTCTCTTTCTAAGTCATTTGAATCCATCATTCGCTCTGATGATGTTTCGTTATCACGAAAGAGGTGCGCAGTTTTAAAGAGTTGGTCAACCATCGTCGTTTTTCCGTGATCAACGTGAGCAATAATAGCAATATTTCTAATCTTCATAATTTTTCCAACGTGATAAGCATATGCTTAAATGGTTTGATTTGCACGAAAAAGATGATTATTTTTGTGACCTTTATAAATAACAAGAAAAGCCAAAAACAATTCTTGGCTATTTAAATTGTAGAAAGACGGCTAAGAATTTAGTTAAGGGATATTGTGCCAGATATAGGTAAGAATCCAAGCATAACAAACTGGCTTCCTGGTTCACCACCTAGCATAGCGATGCCGCAAATAGTAACACTTTGCCCAACATATGTAGAAAGCGTAGCGCGTGAGGCCGAGCTGGTCGGGTAAATGTAAAGTGAATTAGCACCAGAAGTTAGCAAAAACAAAGATTCTGAAGGATTTCCAGGATTATGATAAGAAAGGGTCCCTGTGAGTTCATAATAACGAAAATCGCTAGCGACATATTCTGCATTTAGGGCAATGAAGTCGGCGGTGTTGATTGTTTCTGGTGTCATTGGCATACTTTGTCCAGTATCAACAATGTGATCTATGGTGCTATGTGCTTCATTTAAAAGAGCAACACTTGTGCCGATTGTCATTTTATAACCAACAGCGACAACTTCATCTCCCGGAGCGATACTACCATTATCAGTGTTGATATAGATGATGCCAGTTGCATCGGCGACCAAAAGCATAAAATTCTCCCCAAATTCTTGTGAATTTAAGACGACGCATTGAATGACAAGAGCGTTTTCTTCACTGTCAGGCAATAACTTCAGCTCGGCTATTGTGATAATCAAATCAGGATCAACATGAAGCTGAATATCAAAGTTTTTTTCATTAGGCGCCGTTAAAGTAAGAATGGCCTCAACATGAATATCAATATATATTTCCTCGGACACATCAGAAGAAATGCGATTTGTAGCGATGTTGTATTTACTTGCGTTATCTCCAAACGTCTCATAAGAAAGGGTAACCGGAACCACATCGTGATTAGTGATTATATTTTAAAGTCCCAACATCACTCCATTCGTGGAGAAAATGCAATTATAGCGATAATGTCTTATATGAATTTTTTTATCTGTTATTACTATTTGCTTTTTGAATTTGCTTCGGACTATGCTGTCTTCGTGGCGAATGATGAAAGCGACTATTGTCAACCGAACGACCATTATGACGCTGATTAGAGTTACTAGTTTGTGGCTTTGCTGGACTATTTGTCTTTTGAGGAGTTGATTTATTTTCCGTTATTTCATTTTTTGAAAAGATGATTGGGCTTTTCAAAACGGGGATTTCCATAGCGATATGCTTTTGAACATCTTTTAAAAGCGACAATTCTTCGCGCGAACAAAAGCTAATCGTTTCTCCGACTTCACCGGCGCGACCGGTTCTGCCCATGCGGTGCAAGTAAGTTTCAGGAGTTAGGGGCATGTCATAGTTAAAAACATGCGAAATTTGGCTGATATCGAGTCCTCTTGCGGCAATATCGGTGGCAATCAGGATTCTGCTTTCATGAGCTTTAAAGCTCTTGAGAGCGGCTGTTCTCGCGTTTTGACTTTTATTACCGTGGATAACTTCCGTTTTATATGATTGATTCAACAATTTTTTTGTAAGGCGATTGGCCCCATTTTTCGTGCGACAGAAAATAAGGGCTGATGAAACATTCTTATCTTTTAACAAATGAATAAGCAACTCAGCTTTATTCTCCTTTGCTACTCGATATAAACTTTGCGAGATGGCTTTAAGCGGTCTTTGCACACTACCAATCGAAATGCGAACTGGATGGTTAAGAAGACTTCCCGACAAAGTAAGAATTTCTTTTGGCATAGTCGCCGAGAAAAGCATTGTTTGACGTTGTTCGGGAAGCTTAGCGATAATCCTTTTGATGTCAGGCAAAAAGCCCATATCAAGCATTTGATCAGCTTCGTCAAGCACAAAGTAATTGACCTTGCTTAGATCAACAAACTTTGAATTAACTAAATCTAATAGACGCCCTGGTGTGGCGACAAGAATATCGGTGCCACTGCGAAGATTATGAATTTGCGGACCTTTGGCCATTCCACCAAAAATGACACTTACCTTTATTTTGCAATATTTACCAATTTGTTTAATTGATGATCCAATCTGCGCGGCTAATTCTCTAGTTGGAGCGACAATTAAACTCGTTAGGGTTGGCGATTGATAGGTGGGGCGATTAGTAACGATTTTTTGCAGTAACGGGATGGCGTATGCCGCCGTTTTTCCCGTGCCGGTTTGAGCGGTGCCAAGCATATCAAAACCATCAAGTAAAGCCGGAATTGCTTGGATTTGAATAGGGGTTGGTTCAGAATAGTTTAAATCGACTATGGCCCGCGCTATGGGGTCGCAAATGTTAAGAGATGAGAAGTACATATTTATTTCCTTTGGTCAGTAATAAATGCTCGCAACTAGTTACTGACTAAAGCGTGTATTTTTTAATGGACGGCTTACTATAACATAGTTATTATGATAATGCACGATTGTATACAAAAATAATTATCAAAATAGTAAATAACATGATTTCAAATGTAGTCAATATATAGCTTTAAATATTTTGTTCCAATAAACGGGGGGATTTCAATTGGCTGGTGCCTGCGGCCGGACTTGAACCGGCACGAGATCATCTCTCGATGGATTTTGAGTCCATTGCGTCTACCAGTTTCACCACGCAGGCACTGTAGATATTATAAACATCGATGTCACAAATGCCAAATTATTTATAATTTAGAATTCTTCTTCAATTGCGACCTTAACACGAAGTCTTTATAATGAGAAATTGAGGTGATGATATGAATATCCTTCTTTACTTGCTTCCGAAAGCTGAGGTCGAGTTTATATATGATGATTTCACAATCCGACAAGCCCTCGAAAAAATGGAATATCACCAGTACAGTACGATCCCGGTAATCTCCCGCAAAGGAAAGTATGTTGGGTCAATTTCTGAAGGCGATCTCCTATGGGAAATCAAGCGCCACCGCTTAAACCTTGAATCGTGTGAAAAAAGACCAATTGCCAATATTACTCCCCACAAAAAAATCGCCCCCATTTCCGCCGATAAAAATATGAGCGACATCGTTGATATTATTATTAATCAAAACTTCGTTCCCGTTGTCGATGATCGCGATAATTTTATTGGTATTGTCACTAGAAAATCAGTAATCAACTACTTAACTAACGAATTAAATAAGCGCAACAATAATTTATAGTTATTTAACACTAACCCAATAACGGCGCGTTATCGTCTCTTGACCATCAATAAGATTTGTAATCTTGTCTAAGAGGATTCCGCCGTTTTTTTCAATCACTTTTATCGAACCGACATTGTCGTCATCACAAGTGATAAGAACCTTTTTAAAGCCAAACACTTCATCAATATAATCGAGGGTCAGACGAAGCATCTTTACGCCATAGCCTTTTCTTCTTTCTTCGCTACGCATACGATAGCCAATATGGCCACCAAATCTAAGTAAGTTATCCGTTAAATCATGGCGAATCGATATTTCTCCAAAGAAATAGCCCCTCATTACTAGCCAAAGATAAGTGCAACTGACCCACCCGTATGGCAAATTTTTGCCATGCCGAGCATCGACTATTCGCTCTAAAACATTAGGAACACCAGCGTTAACAAACCCATCACCTTTGTTATTATCGTGATTTCTTGTTTGCAAATATGATTTTAGATGTACCGCCGATGGGATAACAACACGAAGTAAATCACTTTCTTTATGTTCTTTTCGTAAGTGCGAAAGAATATACTTTCGTGCTTTAATCAAAACGCTTTTATCACTATCGTGAGTCAGTAAATTCAACGCATGATGGTAGCTACACCACATTAGATTATCAACTTCAAGAGATTGCTTTCTAATTCTGCCCTTAAATGGTGTAGCCACGAAAAAGACAACATCCTTTATAATTTCCGGTTTATGGCGATATGGTGCATAAGAGATCACTTCTCGAAAGTTCTTATTGATAATTGTATCCAAATTCGTTTCTTCTTTGATT
>JAEWLX010000081.1 GCA_023457325.1 Bacillota bacterium
TTAGAAGGGGATAAAATAACGAACAAGTTCGTTATAGGCACTCCTTCTTATGGGCACTTAGCTCAGTTGGGAGAGCGTTTCCTTCACACGGAAGAGGTCGCAGGTTCGATCCCTGTAGCGCCCACCATGCCGTCTTAGCTCAATTGGCAGAGCAATTGATTTGTAATCAATAGGTTGGAGGTTCGAGTCCTCTAGACGGCACCATTCGCAGCTATGGCGGAACTGGCAGACGCGCTAGACTTAGGATCTAGTGGGGCGACCCGTGCAGGTTCAATTCCTGTTAGCTGCACCAAAAAACGCAAACTGCGACAATACCATAATACATTGTATTATGAGTGCTAAATTGTCGCTTTTTTGTTTGCCTGCTATTGTTTGAGACATTGATTGTCCTCAGTTTATGGAAACAAACAAAGTTTGAATAACTGATATGTGGTTAGATAGTTTGAACCGATTAGGTGCGGGTTCATTTGTAAAAAGTCCAATAAATGGGGGCAAGTAAAAAAGCCCCGAAGGGCTATTCCACAAAGTATTTTGTTTACTTAACTATCAAGATTCCAAATGTTGTATTGAACGAACTCTTTCTTACTTTGTATTCAATGGATGAAGTGAATAAGAGTTTTGGATCTAGTGGTGGATTCTCAATGTCTCCGTTTCCAACAATGAAGTACATGAGCTCCTTGCTAACAATTACCGCTTTAGAGAATACGGATTTGAAGTCGATTTCTTCAATATCACCATATTCATCAAGAAGCCCCTTTAGATTATTCATAATCTTATTAGTTCTATCACGATAGTTGTCGGTGACTACTACCTTGTTTTGCAGTTCAGTTCTTTCTTTGATTAATCCATTAATTTGGTTGAGTGTTTCTTTCTGCAAAGAGGAGAAGAAGTCGTCATGGAAATCCTTGATATCATCATACTTCTTTCTAAGTTCATTGATTTGAGTGTTTATAGACGCGATATCTTCGGTGGTGGAATCTTTATCAGGCTTGCTGAATTCAGCGATTAGACACTCTTTAAATACATTTTGATTTGATTTTAATATCTCAAGTTGCTTCGCCATCATCTTCTTAAAAGGGATAAGTGGATAGTGCACTAGTCAACGAAAAGTAGACACATTTTCGAATGGTTATTCTCTTTTTACTGATTGAACACCTCCCGATACTGTTTTGGAGTCAGATAATTTAACGAGTAGGCTGGTCGTTGCTCATTGAAGTAAACTAGATAATCTTTGATGAATGCTTCGACATCATCGGTTTCTTTGATATTAAAATCAATGAACATTTCCGTTTTGATCCACCCATTAATCGACTCCATCGCTCCATTATCAGTCGGAGTTCCTGCCCGCGACATTGAATGAATGATATTATATAAAGGAAGCAGCTCGTTGAAGCTCTTCGAGGAATAGACGGATTCTTGGTCTGTATGCAGTACAAGTTTAAGGTTCTGATATTCCTTTTTCTTTTCGATCAACTGTCTTAGTCCATCCATATATGTCTCACGGTCACCCTTCTTTGAAGAAAGGCCATAACTGACAATCTCGTTATTCCATAGGTCCATATAAAGAGTTAACTCGTAATAGATGCCTTTAACATAGAACGACGTCATGTCCGAGGCGACGCATTCCAGGCTGGCATTGACGTTTAAGCCGGCCGCTAAGAGGTTGGGATAGACTTTAAATGAATCGCCTGGTTTCTTGTATCGATAATGCTTGGAAACACTGACAATGCCGGCATTTTTACAACATCGATGGGCATATTGATTCGACATTACCTCACCAGTATCCAATTTGATCTTGGCATTGAGCCAGCGATAGCCATGCGAGGGATACTTATCGTGATATTCTTTGAATAAAGCAATGTCGTTTGATCGTTTGATGAGTTTTACGCTTGGATGTTCCAATCGCTTCTTCCATTTATAGAAGCCTGATCGATTAATCATCATTAGATGACACAAGCCCTTCACTGGCCAGCGACCTGACAGCTCGAGGATTACCTCGTATTCTTTTTGCTTAAAGAAACGTATTCCTTCTTTATACCAACCCCTTTCACCTCGTAGCCTTTTTTTGCTCGAGCTACCTCAATGTCTTTAACATTAACTGTTGGATTAATTGGTCCTTGCTCATCCCTTCATAATCGGCTTTCGAATGCGTCGCAATTGATTTACTCGCCGTCGCTTCACCGATCGATGTCCGATATAACCGCATATAACTCACGATGGCTGAAACGCTGACCTGAAAAGATACAGATGCTTCCTTGATCGTAGTTTCATGATTACAAACACGACGACCGATGTCTCGTCTTTCTTCGATTGTGTATTTCATAGTTGCCTCCTTGTCTACACATTATACTTTCGTGTCGCTAGAAAAGTGTATGTGTCTACTTTGAGGTTACCAGTTCACTTTGAATATTTTAATAGAGCTACACCAGCTAGAAAAATGAATGACAATAAAATTGTATCTTGTTTTTATTTTTATCCCCTGGCTTTTATTGTTGCGGATGCCAACTATTATTCCGAAACAATAGATTTAATCGATGCATTGCAAAACAATCAAAACAAAATCACTTTAAGTAAACATTCATTCTCAAATCCATATACAAAAAACATGTTACCACCTTGTTGGCCGTGTCAAATGGGCAAACAATCAGAGGATGATACTGTTGACGCTGTTTTAAGCGGAAAAGAAGGCGTGAATGCGCAATTAGTACAAAAAAGGTAATAATTTTGCAGATTGTTACGCATTTCTATAAAAAATTTATTAAAAATAATTTTACCCGCATTTTATCAATTGATGTATCCAATAAATAAAAATAAAACAATAATTCATTTTAATGATTTAAATTGATAAAATTTTCTTATGAAAGAAGTATATAAAAATCTATTTGTTGGATCACAATTTGATTATGAATGTAATCCTAAAATGTTCGATGATTGGTTTGTGGTTCATGCTTGTAAAGAACCTTATCACAGAAAAGCTTTAGGTTATACTGGGCGATCTGCGCCAAAGGACGACCCACGTTATTTATTTTTATATGATGAAAAACATCATTTGATTTTAAACATGGTTGACACTGATTCTCCAGAATTCTTTCGAGACGAAATGATTAATGAAGCCATTTTTTATGTTATAGAAGGATTAAAAAAGGGGAAACGTGTCTTAATACATTGTAACCAAGGTGAGTCCAGAGCACCGTCGTTAGCTGTTTTGGCTTTAAGAAAGATTGGGGTATTTAAAGGCTCGTTTAGCGAATCAATTGTTTTGTTCCGTAATATATACCCAAATTATAATCCAAAAAGCGGTATCTATAATTATGTGCAATTTAACTGGTGATATTAGAATATGAAAATTGAGATTAAGCATTTTAAAAATTTAACAAACCTTAAATACTCTATATCGGATAATAAAATCAATTTTTTATTTGGGATGAGTGGTGCAGGGAAATCAAGCATACTAGAAGCGCTTGCAGGAGATAGTCCGGCTGATTGCAAAACGTTTGGCTCATCTGAATCAGATATCGTTGAAATCGAAGTGGATGGTAAAAAAATATTGCCAACCGCCACCCATATTTTTGATTTCGATAAAATGAACTTCAT
>JAEWLX010000082.1 GCA_023457325.1 Bacillota bacterium
GAACAAGTCGCTTTGATTAAAGATATTAAAACAAAACTAGCGGATCAAGAAATGTCGGCTACAATCAGAGTTATGAAGTCGAAAGAAATGATTATTAAAAAGAATCAATCTAATCGTAAATAAATAACACTTACTCATGGGAGATAACATGAAAAAGCTCACAAAAAACGATGTAGTTCCACTTGCCAAACGTCAAAAAGAGACGAACAAATATGATTATGGTCATGTTGTAATCTTCGGAGGAAGCATCGGTTTTTTTGGCGCGCCGGCTCTTAGTGCTCTTAGTGCATATCGCATGGGTTCTGGGCTCGTTTCAATCGCCCTAGAAGAAGATGATTACGTTTTATACGTAAATCTTAATCCCGAGGTAATGGTAAAACGCTTTATCGATGTCGAAGAAGTCACTAAAATAATTCAAAATAAAGACGCTATTTTATTTGGTCCTGGCCTTGAAGAAAATGTGATGAATGAGAAAATACTTCGTGTTTTACTCGATGCAGATTGCCCTTTGGTTATCGATGCTAATGGGCTCACTATTCTTAAGAAGATTGTTTTTGATCATCGTCTTAATCACGTGATATTAACTCCTCATATGGGCGAAGCAAAAAAACTTTTAAGTACTGATAGCCCACAACAAAAAATAAATCTATTAACGGACTTAGGGGCAACCGTTGTCCTGAAGGATGCGGTTACAAATATTTACCAAAAGGATTTTTCAGGTCAATTTGATTATGGGACACCAAGTATGGCTAAAGGTGGATCGGGCGATGTTTTAGCGGGCATTATTACGAGTCTACTTGGACAAAAGTATTCCCTTCTTGATGCTGCTAAATATGGAGTATATATTCATCAGCTAGCTGGACAAATAGCGACTCATCGCGTTGGCGAACATAGTCTCATGGCCTCAGATATCATCACTGCGATTGGCGAAGCGCTTCAAAGAAGCGTTGAAGAATAGGAATTTATTTTTAACTTTTTTTGTAATTCTCTAAACAAATAAGTTTTTTGTAGTATAATAAACTAAGCTTCAGGACAGGGTGTGATTCCCAACCGGCGGTAAACCCCGCGAACCTTCGGGTTGATCTAGTTAATTTCTAGAGGCGACAGTAAAGTCTGGATGAGAGAAGCCTCTCATTTTTGGTCCTGAACGAGGACCTTTTTATATGGGCGCAGCATTAGTTGGATTATTACTCGTTTGGATTTTTCTACTCATCATCGTTCTTCGTGAGGGTAGACCTTTCCGTTTTAGGAAAGTCAATTTAGTTAGATTCATGAGTCGCGTCGCCATTTTTGGTGCGATATCAGCCATTTTATATATTGTCCCCTTTTTGAAATTTCCCTTACCTTTTTTCCCACAATTTCTCGAGTTTCATTTTGATGAAATACCAGTTTTTATTGCTGGTTTTGCATATGGACCTTTCAGTGCATTTTGTGCCTTAATTGTTAAAACAATTATTAAGTTACCATTTACCTCAACTTTGACGGTCGGAGAATGGGCTGATTTAATTTATAGTACAGCCTTTATTGTCCCAGCCGCTATTATTTATCAAAGAAGGCGAAACATAAAGGGAGTAATAATTGGTTTTGCTGTTGGTTTTATTGTGCAAATAGTTACTAGCCTTGTCTTTAATGTTTATCTTATGATTCCTTTTTATATGTTTGTTATGGGCTTCCCCGAAGCGGCTATTTTGGCCATGGCTCAAGCGGCGAATTCTTCTGTCACCGACATTGGTTGGTCGCTCGGCTTTTTGGCTATTGTCCCCTTTAATGTATTAAAAAATGTCATGGTGATAATATTGACATTTCTTGTATATAAGAACATTCATCGTTCCATCGCACAATTTGAAGAAAAAAAGCTGCCCAGTTAGGCAGCTATTTTTTTAAAATTATTGGTGGTAGTTAGTCTTCGACGATAATCGCGCCTGTTGGGCAATCGTTAGCAACTTCGACCTCGACACCTTCGGCTGGTTGAGTGTGGACGCGGGCCTTACCCTCGTCATCAAATTCAAATACTTCCGGCATCACTGAGACACAAAGACCACAACCGATGCATGCATCGCGATCAATTCTTACTTTTTTAGCCATTTTTTTAAATGTCCTCCAACAAACGGAATTATAATATCAAACACCCTTTTATGCAAGGTTTTTAAATTTACTCTATAAATGATTTCTAATTTATATTAGAATATATCAGTAAGTAGGACTTCAGATTGAAAACGTTAACCCGCGTTGAAAAATATCGAAAACTGCGCGAGGAAATTACTCGCATGCCTGATGATGGCGGGCTTTCTAACGGCCAAAGCGGTTCTATTACTAGTAAAATTATTCGCCGACGTCCTCAAGAAAGTATCGATGTCAAAGCACCAAGATCGACAATTGAATATGGTATTGAAGACATACTTGAGGGTGTTGAAAACTCAGAAATTGAAGAAGAGGAAAAGAAATTCTCACCGATTGACGTTCAAAAACGTAAAGAATTAAACCGAAGCATTATTCTTATTTCAATTCTCGTTGTTTTGCTTGTTGGCGTTGTTATTCTAGGTGTTTATGCGTTTTAACAAAGGAGCCCGATATGAAAAAAATCACAATCGCAATTGATGGTCCAGCAGCAGCGGGAAAATCGACGGTTGCCAAAAAAGTCGCTCAAGCTTTAGGTTTTACCTACATCGATACCGGTGCTATGTATCGTGCTTTTACTTATTGTGTTATGAAAAAAGGGCTCGATCCAAAAGATGAAGCCGCAAGCATCTCTCTTATTCCGGAAGTTGATATTGAACTTCTTAGTGATGGCCGTGTTATTTGTTGTGGAGAAGATGTAACAAAAGTAATCCGCGAACCGCACATTTCTGCGAACGTTTCTTACATCGCTTCATATAAAGATATTCGTTTAGCGCTTGTCGAGCTTCAACGCAAGATGGCAAAAAGACGCTCTGTCGTCATGGATGGACGTGATATTGGAACTTATGTTTTACCTGATGCTAACGTCAAAATATTTCAAATCGCCGATGTGCCAACTCGAGCGGTTCGGCGTTATGAAGAAAATATAGCCAAGGGTATTGTTTGTACGCTTGCTGAAGTTGAAGAAGATGTTCGCCGTCGCGATTATATTGACTCACACCGTGATTTTGCTCCTTTAAAACCAGCATCTGATTCTGTTTTACTTGATACTTCTTTTTTAAGCATCGAAGAAGCGACTGAAGCGGTATTAGACATTATTAAAAGAAAAATCGGAGAGGCATAATATGCCAATGGGAATAGTTGCAATTATCGGTAGTCCAAATGTTGGGAAATCGACAATTTTTAATCGTATTATCGGAACAAGAAGGTCAATTATCGACGATCAACCCGGAATCACGCGCGATCGCTTATATGCATCCGCTTCATGGCTTACCAAAGAATTTCGTGTTATTGACACCGGCGGTATTGAAATTGCTGCTCGACCTTTTCAGGAACAAATTCGCGCTCAAGCACAAATTGCGATAGAAGAAGCCGATGTTATTGTCTATGTTGTCGATGGGCAAGTTGGCGTCACAAATGATGATCGTGAAATTGCAAAACTACTTTATAAATCTAACAAGCATATAATTCTAGCCGTCAATAAAATCGATGATATTACAAAGATAGCTGATATTTATGAATTTACCTCACTTGGTCTTGGCGAACCGATAGCCGTTAGTGGGGCACACGGAATAGGAATAGGCGATTTACTTGATCGGATTGTAAAATTATTACCAGATGGTCAAGTGAGTAAATTTGACGAAGATGAAATCGTTTTTTCCATTATTGGAAGGCCAAATGTTGGCAAATCCTCATTATCTAATGCGATTTTAGGTACTAATCGCGTAATCGTATCCGAGATTGAAGGTACAACGCGTGATGCGATTGACACAAAATTTGTGCGTGATGATAAAAACTATGTCGTTATTGATACTGCCGGTTTGAAAAAGCGTGGTCGAATTTACGAAGCAATTGATAAATATGCCGCTTTAAGAGCACTGGCCGCAATTGATAGGTCAGAAATTGTCATGCTCGTTATCGATGCTGAACAAGGCATTACTGAACAGGATAAACACGTTGTTGGTTATGCCATGGAACTTGATAAGGCAATTATACTGGTAGTCAACAAATGGGACCTTATTCCCCGGTCGCAAACAGCGATGAGTGAGTTTACAAAAGAAGTACGCAAGCAATTTAAGTTTCTTGAATACGCTCCAATTGTTTTTGTCTCAGCCAAAGATAAAGCACGTATCGATAGTATCTTTAAAGCCCTTGACATGGTCAATGAAGCATACGGAAGAAGAATCCAAACTAGTGTTTTAAACGAAATTATCCAAGATGCGCAAATAATGAATCCAGCGCCCTTTTTCGAGGGGGGAAGACTAAAAATTTTCTTCGCTAATCAAGTTGATGTTCGCCCTCCGACTTTTGTTTTATTCGTTAATCAACCTAAACATGCCCATTTTTCCTATATGCGCTATATCGAAAACCGACTTCGCGAATCTTTTTCTTTTGATGGTACACCTATTAAAATTGTTTTAAGGGCACGAAAATAGTATGAAAATAGGAATCGCTGGAACAGGAACATGGGCAACAGCTCTTGCCCAAGTGCTTGTTGATAACAATCATGAAGTTGTTTTATATGGTCGTGAACAAGAACAAATTGATGATATTAATTTGCATCATCGTAACGCCGTTTATTTTGGAGATGGCGTTATCTTATCTAAGAAGATTATTGCGACCAATGACATTAAAGAAATATGTGTTGATGTCGATGCTATTTTATTGAGTGTACCAACTGGAGCGATGAGTGAAGTTTTAGAAAAAATCGTACCTTTTTTAACACGAAAAATGTTATTTGTTAACACTGCGAAAGGTTTTGATCCTGATACTAATTTACGAATGTCAGAAATTATCCGTAGGCAAGTACCAAGGGCAAAACGAAAGGCAATCGTGTCGCTTTTAGGCCCATCTCATGCCGAAGAAGTTATCATGAGACACTTGACTTTAATTGCCGCTGTTTCAAAAAATAAGAAGGCCGCCTATCTTATTCAACAAATCTTTTCTAATGATTACTTCCGTGTATACGTCCATAAGGACGAAGTTGGTGCGGAATATGCAACAGCGATGAAAAACACAATCGCGATTGCTGCCGGCATCATCGATGGACTTGGGCTTGGAGATAACGCTAAAGCAGCTTTAATGACTCGCGGATTAAACGAGATGGTTAAGCTGGGACGCCACTTTCATGCTCGAGCTAATACTTACTTAGGATTAACCGGCGTTGGCGATTTAGTCGTAACGTGTGGATCAAAACACTCGCGCAACTATCAAGCCGGTTTTATGATTGGTCAAGATAATTCTAGTCAACGCTTTTTTAAGGAAAACACTAAAACGGTTGAAGGGGTTAGAACGACAAAGGTTATTCATGAAATTGCTATGAAAAGAAAAATATCTCTTCCCATCATTGAAGCCATCTACCACGTCCTTTATCTAGACAACAAACCCTCGGAAGTTATCTCAAGATTGATGAGCCGCCCCCTAAAAGAAGAAAAGTAAAAGGCAATGTTGTTGAAAAATGTTTTGCGCTATGCTAATTTTTAGTAAGAAAACAAAGGAGAACAATTAATGAACAAAGCTGATTTAATTTTAGCTGTTGCTGAAGAAGCCGATCTTTCCAAACGTCAAGCCGAGGCTGCCGTCGAAGCATTATTAAAGCTCGTCGAAAAGGCCCTCGTTAAAAAAGAAGCCGTCAAACTATCTGGTTTTGGCGTTTTCGAAAACAAGAAACGCGCTGCCCGTATTGGCACAAATCCTACTTCTGGCCAAAAAATTAAAATTCCGGCCAGCCATACCGTTTCTTTTAAACCTTCAAAAACGCTTAAAGAAAAGGTTAACTAGTCTTTTTAGACTAATGACTGAGGTTGGCGAAAGCCGACCTTTTTTTATTGGCGTTTTATGTATACAATTTATCTATGGATAAAACGATATTCCTCGATCTTGCTAATCTATTTGAAAAATATGGATTTTCATTGTACATAATTGGTGGAACGTCTCGGGATTATTTATTGGGAAGACCAGTTGACGATTATGACTTTGTAACCGACGCCACTCCAGATGAAATGAAAGAATTCTTAGAAAACGCCGACTATACTTTTTCTAAGTTTGGAACAATAAGATTAAGCTTGTATGGGAGAAAAGTTGATATTGTTACTCTTCGCACCGAAGGTGAATATGCCGATTATCGCCATCCAAAGATGATTAAGTATATTCGTAGGATTGAAGAGGACTATGTTCGGCGTGACTTTACAATTAATGCTTTATATATCGACAAGAAGTTCAATGTTTTTGATTTTTGCGGTGGGCTTCAAGATTTAAAAAATGGAATTATCCGTCTAATTGGTGACCCAGAGAAACGCATTAGAGAAGATCCTTTACGAATTTTACGCGCTGAGCGTTTCGCAAAAAAACTTGGCTTTGTCATTGATGAGCAAACTCTTAAAGCAATCAAAAACAATCGTCATCTATTAAAAGAATTGAATCCCGATAAAGTACGGGAGGAACAAAATAAGTAAAAGTAATGTCATGTTCCACGCTTAGCGTGGTAAGATATTTTTAATAAAGAGGAATTTTATGGACACGATCTCTATGGAAGCTCTCGACTTCCGCTATCTTCTAATCGAACATTATAAAAAAATTGGGCTTGACGAAAATGACCTTGCTGTTGTTTTAATGATTGATCATCTCCTTGAGCAAAAAAATAAATTTATTACCGCCGATCTTCTCGGACTCCGCATGGCGCTTTCTACCGAAGCAATCGATAAGATTCTTGTTCGACTAATTAATCGTGGACTTCTTGAATATGAGACGACAAACAAGAATATAAAAACATCACTTAAGCCACTTAGAAAAAAGCTATACAAAGAGTTTCAATTAGCATTAGCTAAAGAACAAGAATTAAATAGTTCTGTAACTCGTAACGCCTCACTTAAAAATATTTATGAAGTTTTTGAAAAGGAACTAAGTCGCACCCTTTCTCCCCTCGAGTTTTCAATTATTAACGAATGGCTAAATTTTGGCTATAGCGATGAGATGATTATTAATGCTTTAAAAGAAGCGGTTAGCAAAAACAAAAAATCTCTTCGTTCAATTGACAAAATTCTCTTGCAATGGCAAACGCGCGATGACATGGAAAAAGAAGGCTATAGCGCTGTTAGCGAAAAGTGGAATAAAGACATCGAACAAACAATTAAAATCGCCAAGACTAAATGGATAGATGATGACGATAAATAGAGAAAAAATTCAATTTTTTAAAAAGTATCTCGACCGCATCTTTCCGAATGCGAGATGCGCCCTTAATTATAAAAAAGATTATGAACTCGTTATGGCTGTCGTTTTAAGTGCGCAAACAACTGATCAAGCTGTCAATAAAGTGACCCCCCAACTCTTTTCTCATTTTGATAGTTTAGAAAAAATTAAAAATGCCCCTCTTAGCGAAATAGAAAGGGGCATTCGTGCCATTGGTCTATTTCGTAACAAAGCCAACCATATTAAAAAAATTGCCACGATACTACTTGATGAGTTTGATGGAATTGTGCCATCAGATAGCTCGCAATTACTTTCCCTTCCTGGAGTGGGAAACAAAACGAGAAATGTTATTCAAGCTGAGTTATTTAACATTCCTTCAATTGCGGTCGATACACATGTGCAGCGTATTTCAAAAAGATTGGGTTTTGCACTTAACAAAGATAATCCAGATCAGATTGAGAAAAAACTAAAAAAACTTTTACTTCCTGAAGATTACATAAAGATGAATCATCAGATTATCTCTTTTGGAAGACAAATATGTCATGCTCGAAATCCAAAGTGTTCGGCGTGTGATATGAAAGCTTTTTGCAAGTATTTTAATAGTAAACTAAAAGTATAACGAATCGACTACATCAAGATAATAGAGGCGGGGAATGAAGCCTTTTTTAATAATGTGACCTTCTTTTTTGATAGTTGCGTATGGAATAGATTTCCGACTATTGCTTGAAAAAGCTGCAATGACGTAACGTGCATCAAGCAAATAGGTTTCGTCAAAAGCTTCAAAACGAATGATAAAAAAGGCGATTCCGCCATGTTTATTCACCCTAATTAGATGTTCGACTTGGTGTTTAGTGATATTTGATAAAGGAAGAGAAGTATGTAATTTTGTGCTTTTTGCTTCAAAATCGATGTATTTTCCGCGGTATACACCATTGTAGTCAGTGGTTGATTGCTTTTCAAAATAAGCATCAACAATCTTTGCCCTCTTTGAGTAATCGACCTTGACAATATTAATGGGGGTGGGCCGTTTTGTGATGACGGCGATATCTTTATCGATATAGTATTGATTAGAAATATTAATGTCTTCTTCGAGATTCATTCCCCGATTCGCACTCGAAAAATTTTTAGGTCGTCTAACTATCTTTTCGCCTTTAGGCTTTGGGCTTGTGCCAGCAGGATACTTAATCATACTAACTAATATATTCGTCAATCATTTTTTCGAAATCTTCCGGTGTGACTGCCTTTCCTTTTGCCAGCTGGTTTATAACCTTCGGAAGTGGAGAAGGAAGATTTTTGGATTTGGCAAGAACTTTTTTATATTCCTGAGCAAGCAAACCGGGATTTTTGTGCATAGCATCATAGAGCTTAGCAAGATTTCTAGCATCATCAAGTGGATCATGTTTTGTGCCATCAAACTCGATGCCGAATATTTTCAAAGAGTTGTCTAAAGATAACGAGTTGCCTTTTTCGTCTTTGATATATTGACTAACAAATGAAGCCAGATCGAGGTAGTTGCTTTTGATAAACTTTGCATCATCTTTGTTGGCATCAAGATTGTGACTGACTGATTGACTAATAATTCTTAAGTCGTGATTACCATAGGTAATAAACAGTGATTTACTATATGATCGACCGACATACTTCTTTAATTCATCCATCGCTTGGCGATAGGGAATGCCTTGCGTCTTCATTAACTCGTTTGTGATACCAGTTAATTGGACGACGACTTTCCCGACATTGTTCTTAGCTAAAACAATTCGTTTAAAGCCGGGATATGTTTTGCGAATAGTACCTTCTTTTGATAAAACGACATGAACCGCGCCGATGGCAATCATTTCATGTGAAAATTGTGTTCCTTCTAAGTCAAGGAAGACGAGATGACGGCGGCCGCGGATTGCTTTTTTTAACTCTTTCATAGAATTCGCAAATAGTATAGCACTTGATGGCAAAATATCATAGGGGAAAAAGGAAGAAATAAACGTGATTTGATTTGTATTAAGCGACTATCTTTAATATAATTAAAAAAAGAGGAAGATATCGTGGATTTCAAACCAAACCTAACATCAAAAGCCATTATCAACAAGGTTTTTTCTAAAAATGTTAAAGGCTACGATGCTTTGGAGGTTGATGTCTTTCTCGATCAAGTCGCCAAGGATTATGCTGTTTTTGATAGAGCGTTGCGTGAAAGGGATGAATATATCGCTGAACTCGAGACTCTTATTAAACGGCATCGTGATCGCATTTCCTTACTGGAGATTGAAAACGCAAAGTATAGCAAACGACTTGGAAACATCAAGGATGAGGGCAAAGTCTCACTTCAAAATATCGAATATTTAAAAAGAATCGATGTTTTGGAAAAAGAATTGTATCGGATTGGCGTTGACCCATCTAAACTAAAATAGCACCGACCTCGGTAACTGCTGGTTTATTCCAGAGGAAAGTCCATGCTCGCACTGGCTGTGATGCCAGTAGTGATTGCGCT
>JAEWLX010000083.1 GCA_023457325.1 Bacillota bacterium
ACTCTTTATCGAATGGTTAAACCTGAAGATGTTGATCGCATTATTGAAGAAGACGTTATCGGTGGTAAAATCATCGAGGATTTAATTTATATTGACCCAAAAACGAATCAACCAGCTCGAACCGAAAAGGATATTGATTTTTTCAAAAAGCAAATAAAAATCGCTCTTTATGGTAGCGGGATAATTAATCCCGAAAATCTCGATGAAGCCCTTGGTTATGGTTCATTTAGAGCTTTTCACAAAGTCATCACAACGATGAAAAGCCAGGAAGTTATTGACGAAATTTTAAAGTCAGGATTACGTGGTCGTGGCGGTGGTGGTTTCCCCACAGGTCGTAAATGGCAATTTGCCCTTGATCAAAAATCCGATGTTAAATATGTGGTATGTAATGGTGACGAAGGTGATCCGGGTGCTTTCATGGATCGTTCCATCTTAGAGGGCAATCCCTTTGCAGTTATCGAAGGAATGATGATAGCGGGTTATGCTATTCAAGCCACGGCAGGGTATTTCTATGTTCGCGCCGAATATCCATTAGCTGTCTCACGCTTAAAGAAAGCTGTTGCTTTACTTGAAGAAGTCGGCTTAATAGGCGATAACATTCTCGGGACTGGGTTTAATTTCCATGTCTACGTTAGATTGGGAGCAGGCGCCTTTGTTTGCGGCGAAGAAACAGCTCTATTAAATTCGATTGAGGGCCAACGCGGACAACCACGTCCTCGCCCACCATTTCCAGCCGTCAAAGGTTTGTGGCAAAAACCGACAATTGTTAATAACGTCGAAACATTAGCGGTTGTACCATATGTTATTCGTAACGGTGCAGATGATTTTACAAAATTAGGAACTGAAAAATCTAAAGGAACAAAGGTTTTTGCTTTAGGCGGAAAAGTTAATAACGTTGGTTTAGTCGAAGTGCCAATGGGCACAACTCTTCGTGAGTTAATTTATGATATCGGTGGTGGAATTCCGCATGGTAAGAAGTTTAAAGCTATTCAAACTGGAGGTCCTTCCGGAGGATGTTTAACCGAAAAAGATCTTGATGCTCCAATTGATTATGATACTTTAATCGCTCGTGGCTCAATGATGGGTTCGGGCGGTGCAATTGTCATGGATGAAGACAACTGCATGGTTGACGTCGCTAAGTTCTATATGGAATTTATTTGTGACGAATCCTGCGGCAAATGTACGCCATGTCGTATCGGCACCAAACGTATGCTTGAATACTTAGAAAAAATTACTGAGGGACGTGCTTCTTTAGAAGACTTAGATGCATTGACTGAATTAGCTTATGCTGTCAAAGAAAACTCCCTTTGTGGCTTAGGGCAAACGGCCGCTAATCCGGTCCTGTCGACAATGATCAATTTCCGGGATGAATATATCGCCCATGTTGTTGATAAAAAATGTCCTGCTCATGTCTGCAAAAAATTAATGGAATACTATATCATTCCTGAAAAATGTAAAAAGTGCGGTAAGTGCGCTCGTGTCTGTCCAGTTAGCTGTATCAGTGGTGTTTTGGGCAAGACCCCATTTCTTATCGATCCATTAAAGTGTATTAAATGCGGCATGTGTTATTCTGTTTGTCCATTTGATTCGATCATCAAACGCTAGAAGGAGAATAAAACATGGCAAAATTAGTCAATATTAAAATCGAAGGCAAATCCTTTCAAGTTGAAGAAGGAATAACAATTTTAAAAGCAGCCAAAAAATGCGGCTTTGAAATCCCTTCGCTATGCGCTTTTAACGATGGTAAATGTTCTTTAGCTAGCTGCCGCGTTTGTCTTGTTGAAGTAAAGGGTGCACGTGGTTTAGTTGCTTCGTGTGCATATCCAGTCAATGAAGGGATGGAAATCAGCGTTTCTTCAGCTAGAGCTGTTAAAGCGCGTCGTTCATCCGTCGAATTACTTTTAAGTAACCATAGTAAGAATTGCCAACAGTGCAATAAGAATGGTCAATGCGAACTTCTTCACGTTGCTACCGTAACGGGAGCTCGTGATGACGCTTATACTGGCGAGTTGACAAGAACAACGCTTGATCGCCTCGCTCCTGGAATCGTTCGCGATACTTCAAAGTGTATTTTATGTGGACGTTGTGTCGTTAGATGTAAGGAAGCTCAAGGTATCGGCATTCTTGGACAAGAATTCCGTGGCTTTAAAACAATTGTTGCACCAGCAGACAATCGTAGTTTTATGCACTCTCCATGCATTCAATGCGGACAATGCATTAATGTCTGTCCAACCGGCGCTCTTTCAGAAAACAGCGAAATCAGTGCACTTGACAAGGCATTCACAACTCATAAATACGTTATTGTTCAAACAGCACCAGCCGTTCGCGCGGCCATCGCCGAAGAATTCGGAGAAAAAATCGGCACGCCTGGAACAGGAAAAATGGTTGCTGCCCTGCACCGTCTTGGCTTCTACCGTGTTTTCGATGTTAACTTCTCAGCCGACTTAACGATAATCGAAGAAGCTAATGAACTTCTTCTTAGAATGAAAAATGGTGGCAAACTACCACAACTAACTTCATGTTCGCCAGGTTGGGTCAATTATATGGAATATTTCTATCCGGATATCATTCCTCACGTCTCAACATGCAAATCTCCCCATGAAATGGGAGGGGCAATTATCAAGTCGTATTTTGCTCAGAAACATAATCTTGATCCAAAGGATATTTTTGTTGTGTCGATTATGCCTTGCACAGCAAAGAAGTATGAAAAGACACGTCCAGAAAATGCGGCGGTCGAAAATCTTCCGGATGTTGATGCCGTCTTAACGACTCGTGAATTAGCTAAAGTTATTAAACGCGCTGGAATCGTTTGGAATAAACTTCCTGATGAAGATTTTGATGATGATTTAATTGGTGAGTATAGTGGCGCGGGTGTTATCTTTGGCGTTACGGGTGGTGTTATGGAGGCTGCTTTACGAACCGCCTATCATGAGCTTACGGGTAAAGAAGCAGATATCGTTGCCTTCAAAGATGTCCGTGGCCTAGAAAACATTAAAGAAGCCGAACTCGACATTAATGGCACCAAAGTTCGCGTGGCCGTCAGCCACGGGATGAAAAACGCCAAACCGTTACTTGATCAAATTCGCAATGGTACCTCGCCATATCACTTTATTGAAATTATGGGATGTCCCGGTGGATGTATTAATGGTGGTGGGCAGCCATTTGTAAAACCTGTCTTTCTACCCAACGAAGATGATAATATTCTTCAAACATATATTCAAAAAAGAGCCAGCGTTTTGTATAGCGAAGACGAAAGACAAGTTGTTCGTCAGTCGCATAACAACAAAGACGTCATTCGTTTATATAAAGATTTCCTTGGCGAACCATGCGGACACAAAGCACATGAGTTGCTTCACACTTCTTATGTGTCTGATCGCGTTCGCTTTCCGGGAAAATAATTATTATTGCAAATCTTGGCCGAAATCATCAAATTCGCCCTCTTTTGTAAAAAAACAGTATGTATAAAGCAATTCTTTTTGATTTAGATGGAACTATTCTTCACTCGATAAGCGATATTACAACAGCCTTGAATATATCGCTAAAAACATGTGGATATAGTTTTTCATATGATGATGAAGGTACCAAGAAATTGATTGGAATGGGAGCTCATAATATCATTGCCAGAGTTTTCGCTAATCGCGAACACACCGCAAAAGAGTTTGACCATCTTCTTGAGACTTTTTCAATTAATTACAAGATTCATCAAGGAGAAAAAGCCACTCCATATCAAGGAGTTATCCCCCTATTAGAAAAGTTGAAAGACAGAGGGATTAAACTGTTTGTTGCAAGTAATAAGCCTGATCACTTAGCCAAAATTATTGTCAGCAAGTTTTTCGGTAATAATCTATTTGATGCTATTTATGGTCATGAAACAGGCAAACCAGAGAAACCGGACCCTTATCTAGTCAACCACTTATTATCAACATACAAGTTATTAGCTGATGAGACTCTCTTTGTCGGAGATAGTGATGTTGATGTAATGACTGCTAATAATTCGAATCTTGATGTCGCCTTAGTTACTTGGGGATATGGAAACTATACTCAATCTCTTGAAAAACAAGCAACATATGTTGCCGGCACCATATCCGAATTAGAAAGCATTGTAATGTCGAAAAGTAACTGATACTATTTACGACTAACATAAACAAAACATATTTTTGTTTGTGATATAATTAATTTTTAGGAAATAGTATGGATATCAAACTTTTTAACTCATTAAGTAATAAGTTAGAAACATTTGTGCCGCTGAGAACCGGCGAAGTTTCTATCTATGTGTGTGGTCCGACCGTTTATAATGACGCTCATATTGGAAATATGCGACCAGTCGTTGTTTTCGATGTTTTGCGACGTCTTTTTGAATACATCGGATATAAAGTCGTTTTTGTCAGTAACTATACTGATGTAGATGACAAGATAATCAATCGGGCAATCAAAGAAAAAACGAGTGAAAAGGAAATCGCAAATCATTTCATTAGCGAATTTAAAAAAGTTGTCGAGGGCATTAATTCATTAGACCCCACGATTGCACCTAAAGTAACTGAGCATATCCCGGAAATTATCCGTTATATTGAAAATTTAGTCGATAAAGGTGCGGCTTATGTAATTGATGGTGATGTCTATTTTCGCATTAATTCAATCTCAAACTATGGCGAGTTAAGCAATGTTAATATTGATGATTTGATTTCTGGATCACGAATCGGAGAAAACAGTAAAAAAGAATCACCACTTGATTTTGTTTTATGGAAAAAGACCGACACTGGTATTAACTGGAATTCTAGATGGTCGAAAGGACGTCCCGGTTGGCATACTGAATGTTGCGTAATGATTAATTCACTTTTTCCCGACGGTAGAATCGACATTCATGGTGGAGGTTTTGATTTAAAATTCCCACACCACGAAAACGAAATTGCTCAAAGCAAAGCCCATAATCATAACGCAATTGCGACCTATTGGATGCACAATGGCTTTATTAACTTTGGCGAAGACAAAATGTCAAAGTCGCTCGGCAACGTTATTCTAGCTAAAGACGCTATTAAAAAGTATGGCGGCAGTGTCATTCGTTTGTTATTGCTTGCGACTTATTATCGTGCGCCACTTTCTTTGACAAACGAAGTAATCGAGACTGCCCAGTCCGAATATTCAAAAATTGTTAATACAATTAGACAGTTATCCGTTAGCTTACAGTTAGCTGATGTCTCTTTAGAAACTAAGAAAAAACCAAATATCGAGTTATTTCTTGGCCACTTATGTGATGACTTAAATACGCCAAACGCTCTTACAGAGTTATTTGCTATAATAAAGAAAGCCAATAGTGCTTTACGACAAAAAGAAATCGATTACTCGATTCTTAAAGCCTTCTATTTGCAACTCACAAACATGCTTAACATTCTTGGTATAAAAGTGGAATATCCGTTACTAAACGAGAATGATAAGAAACTCTATGCCGATTATTTAAAAAGCAAAGGTGATAAAAACTTTGCAGAAAGCGATCGTTTACGTCAAATTTTGATCGGAAAACGAATTTTATAGGAGGAATTGTTTATGTTTACAATTGATCAACAAATTGTCAGTTGGTTTAATGGGTTATTCGGCGGAAACGGATGGGGGACCATCATTCTTGTGGTTGTTTCTTTGCTGATTACTATCCTATGTGCCGGTCTCATTGGTTTTGAAAGAGAATATCATGGTCATGCCGCCGGATTAAGAACACACCTTCTCGTCGCTATTGGTTCGGCGTTAATTATGACAATCTCGTTATATGGTTTTCCGGCATTTTTCTCTAGCGCCACACGCGATCCCGCTCGTTTGGCTGCTCAAGTCGTTAGTGGCATCGGTTTTCTTGGTGCTGGTACAATAATCCAAACAGGAACAGATGTAAAAGGTCTTACAACAGCAACGACTTTGTGGTTGGCAATGGCCATTGGTCTTGCTGCTGGCAGTGGCAATTTCATCATTGTCATTATCGCAACGGTCTTAGCATTCATTTCTCTTGTTTCATTACGGAAAATTGAAAAACTCGCTAGTCGCCGCAATCCGATTATTCGTATTGTCGTGCCAAGTGAGAGACCAATTTTAAAAGAAATCCATTTAGTGGCAAATCATTATGGCATAGCCATACGCGATCTCGAATCACAGATTGTTGAATATCAAAATCAATCTGTCCTTCGTTTGACGATGAGGTGTTCATTTGTCGCCAAAGCTCAAGTTACAGCATTTATCGATGACTTGCGTGAGAAAATCAATCCATTAGATATTAAACTGTCGACTGAAAGTTAAATATAACTTATTTTGAGAAAAGATATATCAACAAACATGGCAAAATTAATATACGGGAGAAATCCAGTATTGAGTTCCTTGGGTGAGAACCGTGTTGAAAAGGTTTTCATCGATCATCGATTTAGCGATCGCAATATCCTCGAAAAGTTGAAAACCAAGAGGATTCCTATTGAGCGCATTGACCATGCAGGACTTGACAAACTCGCCGAGGGAGGATTACATCAAGGAATTGTTGCGGTGGTCCATAATTTTCGCTACTTCTCACTCGAAGAAATACTCATAGCTTCCAAAGATAAGAAATTTCCTCTTGTCATTGTCTTAGACTCGCTTAAAGACCCTCACAATCTTGGAGCTATTCTAAGAACATGCGATGCTTTTGGAGTCGATGGCGTTATCATAAAAAAACATGATCAAGTGCCATTGAATGCTACAGTAGCTAAGGTATCAACTGGCGCAATTAACTATGTTAAAGTCAGCGAAGTCACTAATCTTAGCGCGGCTATCCAAACTCTTAAGAATAATGGCTTCTGGGTTGTTTCGACTGATGGTAGTGCTCTAAACACTTATCGTGAAATTGATTATCAAAAACCAATTGCTTTGGTATTGGGAAGCGAGGGCGATGGAGTTAGCAACTTACTTTTGAAGCGAAGCGATTATGTTGTGAAAATTCCAATGAGTGGACATGTTAATTCATTAAATGTCTCTGTTGCTGCTGGAATAATAATTGCGCATATTAACGCAACAAGATAAATTTCTCCTCTAGGAGGATTATGGAATATTCAAACGTTTGTGACGAACAGCTTATTTTGTGCTACCGCCAAAATTCGTTAGAAGCTTACCAATGTCTGCTTCAGCGGAAACATCGAGTAACATTGCCTCTTTTAAAAAAGTATGTAAATCAATGTAGCGTTTTTGGGGCAGATATGAACGACATTTACGTTATCTTTTTAGATTCATTTCACAAGGCGATTCGCCGCTTTGTTTTTGAAGCGATTACTTTTCAAACATACTTTTTAAAAGTATTGAATCGTGATTTAGCGGGCTTTTATCGCACTATTTCTAATCCCAACAAACCTTGTAATAATTGTCTGAGTCTTGATCAAGAAGTGACGTTTGATTCAAACCTGACATTTCATGATGTCTTGACAACATCTTCCCAAAAATACGATGCGAGAAATTACGCAAATGTATCAGCGGTAATGATGCTCATGAACAAAGAAGGCCTTACAAATAAAGATGAAACGACAAGGCGAATCATTCTTTTAAAAGCAGCAGGATACACAGTTTCCGAAATTGCTATGATCGTTAAATTAAAGGTCGCCTCAGTTAGAAGGAGAATCAATAGCTTCTACGATAATGAGCTTGGCGAGAAAATCAAAAATTGTCTCATGTGAGCGGGTCCGTACTCAATTGTTGACACGCGTATGCCTTAATGGTATATTTTGTAAGCAAGATAAAGGTAGGATAACTAAAAAATGCGTCAAAAAATCATTTTAATTTGTCCAATATGCTTAAATCGCAATTATGCAATGACTAAGAAAACGGACGGTTCTACTTCCCGTGTAGAATTAAAAAAGTTTTGTCCGCGTTGTAACCAATATACCTTGCATAAAGAAAGCAAGTAGGAGGCTAGACTATGGGAGTCAAAAAATACACAGCCGAAGTAGTTAAAGAAGGCAAGAGAGTTCGCTGGCCAAAGCGCGAGGAATTATTACCGACCATTATTGTGGTTGTCGTTATCGCCGCCTTTGCCGCCATCTTTTTAAGTTTAGAAGACTGGGCTGCGGGTTCACTACTACAAACACTAAAAGATGCATTTGCAGGATGGAGTAAATAACAATGGGTCCAGAATTAGGAAAAAAACAATGGTATATCGTCACGGCTTATTCCGGTCACGAGAATAAAGTCGCCGAGAATCTTAAAACGAGAATTTCTCGTATGAATTTGTCAGACTATATTTTTAAAGTTTTAGTCGCCGAGCAAGAAGTTCCAGTTTTAAAAGAAGGACTTCCGACCGGAAAAACAAAGATGAAAAATCTTTATCCCGGATACATTTTTGTCGAAATGATTATGACTGATGAATCTTGGTTTGTGGTTCGTAATACTCCCGGAGTTACCGGTATTGCCGGTTCTTCAGGCGGTGGGCAAAAGCCAACACCGGTTACTCGAGAAGAAATTGAACCGGTCTTAAAAAGAATGGGCATCATCGATATATCGATGTATGACCGCTATAATGTCGGTGATCTTGTCAAAGTTATTCACGGACCTCTCGAAGGAACTGAAGGTCACATCCTGTCGATTGATAAAGAGACTGGGGCCTGTCGCGTTGAAACTGTCTTCTTCGGAAGGCCGACACCTGTCGATGTCGAGTTTGGCGAAATCGAAAAAATTTAAGAAAGTCCCCGCAAGGGGATTTTTCATATCATATTACTTGTCTATTCGGCTACTTTGATATATTTTTAAGTATGTGCAAATGCACATATTTCGGAGTTTACTTTATGAAGAAGTACATATATACAATTAATGGTTTAAATTGTGGTAATTGCGCCGCAAAGATTGAACGTCATCTCAACAAGGATGAAAACATTGCTCATGTAAGTTTAGACTTTGCAGCTGGTCGCCTCTATTTAACATTCAAAGAAGACCCGTTAACACTTGAACAAGTCACCAATAAAATCATGGAGGCATCGGATGATGACTTGACTATTTCATATGCCACCAACAATGGAGAAGATAATAAATTCATTTTTTCTAAAAAAATGATTTCGATTATTATTCGTCTACTCATCTCGACGACATTGCTGCTGATTGCGCGATTCGCCATCCCTCATGATTTGCACTGGTTGCAAGTCTTGTTATATTCATTTTCCCTGGTCGTCATAATCTATGACATAACATGGAAATTCATCCTCAAGGTAGTACGCTTAAAAAATCCTTTAGATGAGAATCTATTATTGACTATTTCGGCAGTTGGAGCGTTTTTGATGGGCCTACCAATTTTAGGTTCACACGGGGAATATGTTGAAGGAATTCTTATTATTATTTTCTATCAAATTGGGCAAATTTTTGAAGAAATTGCCGTAATTAAATCTCGCCACGCAATTACTAACGCTGTTAATTTACGAGGTGATGTTGCCAACCTGCTCGTTGATAATGAAATTAAAACGGTTCATCCTAACGATTTAAAAATCGGAGATAAAATTGTTGTCAAAATTGGCGAAATTATACCAGTTGATGGTCATGTTTTAAGTGGACAAGGAACAATCGATACTTCAAGTTTAACTGGTGAGTTTATACCAGTTTTAGTCGGTGAAGGCGACTCAATTCTTAGTGGTTCCATCTTAAAAAGCGGTTCGCTTGTTCTTGGCGTTGAACGACTCCACGAAGATAGCGCGATTTCGAAAATTTTAGATTTAGTTACAAGCAGTGGTGAGCGAAAATCAAAAGCTGAAAAATTCATTACTAAGTTTGCGCGTTTTTATACGCCACTTGTTTTTGTTCTAGCGACGCTTGTCGCCCTTGTTCCACTAGCTTTTCCGGGACAGGAATTCAAGGTTTGGGTATATAATGCCCTCTCGGTTTTAGTTGTGTCGTGTCCTTGCGCCGTTGTCATATCCGTGCCACTTGCTTTCTTTTCTGGCATTGGTTTAGCAAGTAAAAAAGGCATCATTATCAAGGGCACAAATTATTTGGACGAACTAAGCAAACTCGGCTACATTTTGACCGATAAAACTGGGACGTTGACCTATGGTTATTTTGAGGTCAAAAAGGTTGTGCCGATTGATATGAAGGAAGAAGAATTTTGGGACTATTTAGTAGCAGTTGAAAGTCATTCTAATCATCCAATCGCTAAGGCTATTCTCCATAGTCGGAAAAGGCAAAATAGCGAGTTTTTGCAGAAAAATTATCGAGAAATGCCTGGTTTTGGCGTCGAAACAATATATAAAGAAAAACGTGTTTTAGCGGGTAAACCTGACTTTCTAAAACAAGAAGGAATACATGTACCACACCATCTTGAATTCGGCACCGTTATTCACATGGCAATCGATGGAAAGTATGCTGGATATGTGGTCTTAAACGACAGTGCTAAAACTGATTCAAAAGGAATGGTAAAGGCTCTTAAAAAAATGAACATTCAAACTGTTTTATTATCTGGAGATCAACACGAAAATGCCAAGGCCGTTTCCGAAGAACTTGGCATCGAAAAATACCACGGTTCTTTAACCCCTCAAGATAAATTAACAATTTTGGAAGACTATTTGGCAAATAGTAAAAGAGGTGTCGGTTTTGTCGGCGATGGCGTTAACGACGCACCTGCCATTATTCGAAGTGACATAGGTTTTGCAATGTCCGGAATCGGAAGCGACATCGCTGTCCACAACGCCGAGGTAATTATTGTTAATGACAACCCCATGAAGGTTGTTGACGCAATTCGCATTTCGAAAAAGACTAGAACAGTCGCCATATTCAATATCGTTTTTTCCCTCATTGTTAAATTCGCCATTATGGCGATGGTCATCATGGGCGTTCTTGGCGAAATGCAAATGACAATAGCGATGTTAGCAGATACGGGTTTGACCGTTTTGATGATTCTTAACTCATTATTATTGCTGTATCGCAAAGCCTAAAACGCTAGCTATCGGACCTTTTTTCAAAGCAAATCGGTTTTGACTAAATCACTGTTTTCTTTTTGAATGCAAATTTTTCTTGTATGTACGTATGGTATTTGATAAAATACTTCAGCGTGTGCTCTTGAGTGTAGAGAAC
>JAEWLX010000084.1 GCA_023457325.1 Bacillota bacterium
AGGGTTATTCCCAGTAAAACAATACCTCAAGGTATTGTCGCTGCGATGATGTTTAATCCTGATCTCGACGCGGAAGAAAATTTTAAAGAAATGAAAGCCGCTTTAAAAAATGTCGTATCTGGTTCAGTTACTTATGCCATAAAAGATACTGATATCGAAGGTATACATGTAACAAAAGGTTATTACATGGGATTTCGCAATAAATCAATTGTTGTCTGTGTTAAAGACAAGATTGAAGCATTATATGGTCTTGTTGCATCAATGGTGGATGATAACTCAGCTATATTGACCGTCATTGTCGGCGAAGATGTCTCCGATAGTGAAGAATCCCAATTAAGCGAAGTACTATTTGAAAAATATCCCGAGTTAGAAATTGATATTAAGCGCGGTCAGCAACCAGTTTATTCATTTTTGATTGGCGTTGAATAGACGGCCCTTATTATTTTCATAGTCTTTTTTTGAGTAAATTGTTTTTTTAAGTATAATTATATTCGTAATGCTACTAATGTATGTAATCGATAATTTACTTATCATTATTCATTTTTAAGTGCTTTCATCATTATGTGACTAAAAATTGATGTATGGTTGTAAAAAATGCCGCATATATGCGATAAGACAATTATGTATTATGGAAGGGGGAACGACATGATAAATTTATTACTACAATTTTTATCTCCACTTTTCATACTGGGAAGTACTTTTTGTGTTGAGATGGCAAATTGCGGTTTGAAGATGAAAAATGATTCTTTAAATGACGTAATTGCATTTGATCATTCACCAATACCGATTACGGATATTGAGAGGGATGGTGAGTATTATCACCCTGATTATCCAATAAACATGAATACATATTTTCGAAATCTAGATAAGTACTCTCCCTTTAATGAGGGAGGTTCGTGTGGGTATGTAGCTTTATCACAATATTTATCATATTATGATACATTTCTGAACGATAATATTATCCCAAACGACTTCGATAGATTTGATCAATTAGATTCTCTAGTGTTTTCAAACGGAACAAGTTATGCAAATGGTTTGACATCTTCAACTTTTCCCTCGCCTGGTGTATTACGAGAATCATGGTCGGGGGCAGAAGACTATGGCGTGTATGTTTATAATACAAGAAATTATCATTTTCATAATGCATTAATCCAAGCCTATCATGCCGGCTTCATTCCCTCAGTTCCTTTTAGCGAGTATCAAACTGGTTCTACGATGATGACATTAAAACTCGCACTTCAAAGATTCTACAGTACAACAAATTTATCAATGACAGCGAAACTTACAAACATCAACGAATTAGACCTATATTCGGAATTTGTGTCTATGTCAGAGAATTACGTTGGCGAAATTATGGAAAACTATTTGCTAGAAGACAAGCCAGTAATTATTAGCATAATTCAAGTGACTCCAGGGGAAGGAATCTTGAACTATCACGCATGTGTTGCCTATGATTACGAAATTGTGAATGGGAATGTTATTTTAATTGTTAATTCTGGATTTGGAGCAAATCTAACCCATATAAGTATTGAAGACTTAGGATATAATGCAATACGGGGCTATTTAGCAATTGACGATTTTGGTATTTTTGAAAACCACTCCCATACTAATAATTACGTTATTGATGGAATTGAAAGATGCGGAGATGGATTACACTCGAATCATGTTTTTTCTTATACTTTTAGGAATTCATCTACTCATTATGTGGATTGTGTATGTGGATATCATCATATTAAGGCTCACTCTGCTCTCTGCGTTATCTGCAAGCATAGATTTATTAAAACATTGGCGCCCGATGGCTCTCCAATTTCGAATCTTGTAGAAATAGGCACTATCATAGCCCCACTATATCGTGCTGATTTCTATATTGTTGAAGATAGATACCTAGTTACTATATATACTTTGTCACAGTAATTTTGCGACCTTCTATATGCATATCGCAAAATCCTTGTGAATTATAGTTCTTAAACCTTCATCAACCAACATGTGCGTTCAAGAAAACTGAGAAAGGAGAAAATGAATGAAGAAATATCTTGTAAAAACCTGCATTTGTGCGCTTCTGTTTTTCGGCACTACGATTATATCATCTTGCAATGGTGTTGGAGCAATCGGTCAGCTAGATAATAGCTCGGTTTTTGCAAACTATAACATTGAAGATAGACCATATAACATTTACGCTTCCTTTTTTCTTCAAAACTCATCGATGGTTCAGACAGATGGCACACAGCAAGCTGTAAATTTTGTTGGTCTAATAAGCGGCTCTAATAATGATATTTCGTCTGATAGTTTTATTGCCAATTATTCTTCATTGAGCGAAGTATACACACTTATCTATTTAAATCTCAATTCAATAGACCTAGCGAAAGAGGAAATAGACTTTCATGCTGAATCATATCGAACAGAGTCTTCTACTCCGTTCTTTGGCGAAGATTCTACAATAATTGATGGGAAGATGCTTACTGCTTTTCTTAGCGTTTGTATGAACGAAGAGCAATTAATGAGTAGTGCACTCTGGAAAGAGACATATAATCTAGACTCGATTAAATACGAGTATTCCGGTTATCAACTCGTTCAGGTTTTCAAAACGAGAACAATCACTTTTTCTAAGAAAAACATGGACGATGATTTCTTGCCTTATCAAGAAGAAGCGGCCGAAAGAATATATTGCAAAGCAAGACACAATAAAGTCGAGGCGATACCTAATCTTAGTTATGAAACAGTTATGTCGCAAAGATACGGTGACAATTTTAAAATGGAAGGGCGTTTTTTAAATGGTGTGCCCCAAAAAGACTACTTCAAATCAGGGCAACTTATAACACCGATGAACTATCAATATTTATATGGAATTTCAACTGCGAAATGTGAAATTGCAACATATAATGAAATTGATTATGTCCTTATCTTGCTAAATCGTCTCTCGGCCGAAGAAGAATATGCATTATGTGGCAAATACGCTGACTTCGTCGAAGAACATGAAGAATTCAGGATAGAAAAAACCTTGCAAAGCAAATATGCAGGCGAATATATTAATAAATACGCAGCCGTTCAACTGTCGGCTATTGAAGATTTAATTATATTAGAAAGAGTTTAAAGAATATATTGACAGCCACCTTTCTATGAGCGAGAAATGGTCGATGTCTCTTTTGATTACGCGCCTTGTATTTGCTAAAATATGACTATGAAATTTTCGAAATCTCCACGAATAAATAAAGCTCTTTATGACATGGGTTTATATAACTATGAAGACATTATTTTTCATCTACCTCGCAAATATGATAATCTCGAGCCAACAAGAGAATATTCTTTAGAAGATAAAGAGCGAGTTGTTTTGATCGGTAAAGTCACAAGAGCACCAGTTAACTCGCGTTTTTCTAAAGCCCAGGTCACACGTTTTTCCTTTACCACTCTTAAAGGCAATACTTTTGCAGTCGAGGCTTGGAATCGCCCTTATTTAACAAAGATGTTAGATAGCGAAAGCACTTATACTTTAATTGCAAGTTATGATTATTACAAAAACAAACTTAATATGATTAATCTCACAAAGGGCGAACCGCCGAAAGGCGATTATTTGCGCCCTGTTTATTCGCTTCCGATGGCGCTTACTAATTACCAGTTCGCCAAGTTAGTCGAGAAAGCCTTTATAAATAAAGAGCAAGCGATTACAAGCGATGTTCCTAAAGATTTAGGGGAAAAGTATCGTTTGCTTGATAAAGAACAAGCGTTACGCCTTGTTCATCGCCCTTATTCAGCGAAAGATATTTATGAAGGGTTACGTGTCTTAAAATACGAGGAATGCTTACTATTCTCTTTAAAGACCCAAATAATTCGTAGTCAAAATAAGGAATTAATTAAAAACGAGAAGCAATTTATCGATCGCGACAAGTTGAAAAGTTTTATTCGCACATTGCCATATAAATTAACTGACGACCAAATTCAATCTGTGGCGGAGATCGTCAAGGATATGGATCAGAGAAGCTTGATGTATCGTCTGTTGCAAGGTGATGTCGGAACAGGAAAGACGCTTGTGGCTGCATTGGGCTTTTACGCAAATTATTTGCGAAACGATCAGGGAGCGCTGATGGCACCGACCGATGCATTGGCGAGGCAACACTTCCGTACTCTTCGCGAACTCTTTAAGGACACGCCAATTCGTATCGCTCTCTTACTCGGCGCAACGCCTAAAAAAGAACGTTTTCAAATTAATATGGGACTTATCAATCATAAGATTGACTTGGTTGTTGGCACACACGCTCTTTTCTCGGAAGATGTTACTTTTTCTTCGCTGGGACTAGCGGTTATTGATGAGCAACACCGGTTTGGTGTAAACCAAAGACTTCTCCTTGCTTCCAAAGGCGAACACGCTGATTTACTCTTAATGTCAGCTACGCCGATTCCAAGGACTCTCGCCCTTACCCTTTATGGCGATCTTGATGTATCGACCTTGAGTGAATTTCCTTTTAACGAAAGGAAGATTGAAACAAAAATCGTCTCTAATCGCGATGCTTTTATTCATCAAACAATTAAGGATGCTATAACCAATAATAAGCGTGTATATGTGGTCGCTCCCGTCATCGATTTTAGTGACAATGGTCTTGTTTCGGTTGAAGAATTATATAAACACTACGAAAAACGCTATCCTGGTCAAGTTAGTTTGCTTCATGGGCAAATGAGTATCGACGACAAAAACTACGCTCTAGGCGAGTTTATGAGCGGTAAAACGCCAATTATTGTCTCGACCAGCGTCATCGAAGTGGGAATCGATGTTAAAGAAGCATCAACCATGATTATTTACGCCCCTCATTCTTTCGGATTAGCAAGCCTTCATCAGCTCCGTGGTCGAATTGGACGAGACGGAAAAGACGCCACTTGTCTATTGGTCTATGATGGCGAAGATGAAGATGAGATTGATAAGCTCAATGTTTTAGTCAAATCAAATGATGGTTTCTACATTGCCGAAGAAGACTTGCGAAGAAGGGGTCCGGGTGAGTTGAGTGGTTTTCGCCAATCAGGTATCGCTAACTTCGAATTCGTTAATCTTGTCGATGACTTCAAAATGTTTGAGTATGCCAGAAATGATGCGAAAGCGATTTTAACTGATGAAAACGCCTATCAAAATCGCCGAATTATTGCGCGAGCGAAAAAGGAAATTGCCCAAGCAAAATTCACGAACGTATAGATGCACTTCCATCGTTTTTATTTAGATAAACGATGCTTAATGATAAAATAACTTAGAAGGTAAGAAAAATGATAAAAATAGTAGTAGATATGATGGGTGGCGACTTAGGAACGAAAGCCACCGTTGAAGGCGTCTTAGCCTTTTTAAAAGATCATCGTGATGTTGAATTAATCGTCGTTGGTAAGAAAGAAGAATTAACCCTTCTTGAAGGCAAAGCGACGATTATCGATGCCCGCGATATTCTTCCTATGGAAGCCGGAGTGATGGACGCCATTCGTGCGAAAGGGGCTTCGATGTCAATCGCCATTGATAAAGTGTTGGAAACAAATGCTGATGCAATTGTCTCATCAGGTAGCACAGGAGCATACCTCGGAGCGACTTCAATTCGCCTTAAAAAAATTCCAGGTGTTCTTCGTCCGGCCCTTATTTCACCATTCCCAACCCAAAACCTTGGAAAACAAGTCGTTATTTTAGATATTGGAGCTTCTAATGAGAACTCTTCTCAAGAACTGATCCAATTTGCTTTAATGGGCAAACTTTATTCGCAAAGTGTTGTTGAAGTAGCAAACCCATGCGTATACCTACTTTCAAACGGTGCCGAAGCAGAAAAAGGATCACCGGAATCAAAAGAGGCCTACAAATTACTTGATGGTAAGTTCGAAGGTTTTATGGGCAATATTGAAGCCCGTGATGCCTTAAACGGAAAAGCCGATGTCATCGTCACTGATGGTTTTACTGGTAATGTCTTTTTAAAATCAACCGAAGGCATAGCCAAGAAGATGTCTAAGATGATGAAGGATGCTTTTCGTCGCAACATCTTCTCCAAAATTGGATACTTATTATCCAAAAAAGGTTTTAAGAAAATGTCACAGGCGATGAATTACAAAAACTATGGAGGAGCAATGCTGCTTGGATTAAGCAAAGTTGCCGTTAAAGCTCACGGCTCAAGCGATGGCTTAGCCTTTATGCATGCTTTACGAGTTGCATATCGCCTAGCAAAAGCTGATGTGCCCACTCTAATTGAAGAAGGAATTAAAAATGCATAGATTAGCAAAACTATTTAAATATTTTCATCTAAAGCCGAAAAATGAACGGCCTTACGAATTAGCATTTACGCATCCTTCCTACAATCTTGATGCCAAAAGTTGCCATGAAGACTATGAACGACTTGAATTCCTGGGCGATGCTATTTTAGGGGCTTCGGTTGCTGATTTATCATTTCAAGCTCACCCAGAATGCGACCAAGGTTTTTTAACGAAACTTCGTAGTTCTTTAGTCAATACTAAAGCTTTAGCAAAATACGCTCGTTATCATCACCTTGCTGACTACATCGTTGTCGGTAATAGTTTTAGCGGAGAAATCGCAAAGTCTGATAAGATGCTTGAAAATGTGTTTGAAGCTTTCATCGGTGCTGTCTATATTGATTTAGGGTTCAAGTCAGCTTATGGTATCGTCAAACGGATTTTTGAACATGATATTTTAAACTATACACCAGAAAAGACAATCGATTATAAATCGCGTCTTCAAGAAGAAACACAACTTGAACATCGCCACTCAGTCACTTTTCGTCAAGTAAGTGTTAATGGCCCAGCCCATAATCGCATTTACGAAATGGAAGTTGTTTTAGATGGAGATGTTATTTTAGGACGGGGCTCAGGACCTAGCAAAAAGGCTGCCGAGCAGGAAGCCGCCAAAAAAGCTTTAGAAAAAAGAGCAGGAAGCAAGTAATGGGTCTTTTTTCTTATCTAAAAGAAAAATTTTCGCATAAAAACGAAAAAGCTGATAAATATGCCGTCGGACTTGAAAAGTCGCGTCATCATTTTGCTGATCGCCTAAATCGTCTTGCTAGACAATATCGTAGTGTTAACGCTACCTATTTTGAAGAATTAGAAACAATATTAATTGAAGCCGATGTTGGCATAGCTTTAACCATCCGCACAATTGAAAACTTGCTTAGAAAAGCAAAAGAAGAAAAAATTAGCGATCCTTTAGTTATAAATGAACTGCTTGTTGACGCCTTATTTGTCAGTTACGCCACGAAAGGAGGAGACATTGAAAACGAAATCAGATTTCAAAACGATGGTCCAACCGTTCTCCTTATGGTGGGCGTAAACGGAGTAGGCAAGACAACAACCATAGCCAAGATTGCTCATCGATACCAAGTTCAAGGTAAAAAAGTCATGTTAGCGGCTGGAGATACATTTCGAGCCGGGGCGACTGAACAACTTCAAGTTTGGGCTAAACGGCTTAATTGCGAAATTGTTGTTGGTAAGAGTGGACAAGACCCAGCAAGTGTTGCTTATGAAGCTGCTCAAAAAGCCAAAAAAGAACAGATTGATTTACTTATTGTTGATACCGCAGGGCGTTTACAAACTAAACTAAATTTAATGGCAGAGCTTGGCAAAATATCACGCGTTCTTGCAAAAGAAATTGTGGGTGCACCTCATGATACCTTTTTAGTTATTGATGCAACAACAGGTCAAAATGGCGTTTTACAAGCGAAAGCATTTAAAGAAGCCACACCCGTTACTGGTATTGTTATTACGAAAATGGATGGGACATCCAAAGGTGGTATAATTTTAGCTATTCGCGATGAGTTAGAACTACCGGTTCGTTTTATCGGTCTTGGCGAGAAAATGGATGATTTACAAGAATTTGATCTTGATAATTACTTATATGGTTTATGCTTGGGAGAGGCGAATGAAAGATAATCTAGCTTTAACAAAAAAATATAGCGAGCTTCTTGATTACTATGGTTCGCTTCTTACTACTTCCCAACGGCAAATAATGAGCGATTATTATTTGCTTGATTTGTCATTAAGTGAAATTGGCGATAACCTTAAGATTTCGCGAAGCGCTGTCTTAGATACGATTCGCAAAGCCTCGAATAAATTGGAATCTTTTGAAAAAAAGATGCGCCTCATTGAGCACTTCAAATCAAGCAAGGAAAAACATGTTGGAGTGGCTTTATCAGCCATCGAAGAATTAGAAGGAAAAGTTAAAAATGGCATTTGAATCACTGAGCGATAGATTTGCTCGTATCTTTAAAAAACTTCGTGGGCAATCGCGATTAAGCGAAAGCAACATGGAAGAAATGCTCAAAGAAATTCGCGTCGCTTTGCTAGAAGCTGACGTTAATTTTAAAGTCGTAAAAGACTTTCTGACTGAAGTTAAAAAAAGAGCAATTGGCGAGGAGGTTTTAACTAAGTTAAATCCCTCACAAACAATCGTTAAAATTGTCCATGACGAAATTGAAAAATTACTCGGTTCAAGCGATGACCAATTAGTGTATAACCGTAACAAACCGACAATTATTTTGTTAGTAGGTCTACAAGGTTCAGGAAAGACAACAACAGCCGGTAAGTTATCGCTTATGATGAAGAGCAAACTTAATAAGAAAGTTTTACTTGCCGCTTGCGATACTTATCGACCTGCGGCCATTGATCAGCTTGAACAGATTGCCAATGATATTAAAGTTGATATTGTCAGCGAAAAAGAAAAAATGAATCCAGTTGCGATCGCAAAGAAAGCGCGGACAAAAGCTTATGATGACCATTATGATGTCTTAATAATCGATACGGCTGGGCGATTACATGTCGACGAACCTTTAATGGCGGAACTTAATCAGATCATCAAAGAAGTTGAGCCCGATGAAGTTTTGTTGGCTTTTGATGCAATGAGTGGCCAGGATGTGGCCAATGTTGCCTCATCATTTAATAATCGCTTAAAACTTACGGGCGCCGTAATGACCAAACTCGATGGCGATGCTCGTGGTGGCGCGGCTTTATCCATTCGTCACCTTACTGGTGTGGCGATAAAATTTGCCGGAACTGGTGAAAAACTCTCTGATTTAGACGTCTTTCATCCCGACCGGATGGCCGATCGCATTCTTGGCATGGGCGATGTCGTTAGTCTAGTTGAAAAAGTTCAAGAAGAACTAGACGAAAAAGAGATGAAGAAGTCAGTTAATCGCATGCTGTCGGGCAAATTTGATTTAGAGGATATGCTTGAACAGATGCGGCAAGTACAAAAATTGGGTTCTCTTGGTGGACTTCTAAGTATGATTCCGGGCATGCCAAAATTATCTGATGAGCAAAAGATACAAGCCGAAAAAGAAATCGCTAATTTTGAAGCCATCTTCAATTCGATGACCAAAGAGGAAAGAAGACATCCTGAGATTTTAAGAAATTCTCGTAAAGTGCGAATTGCCCGCGGATCCGGCAAAACAAACGCTGATATAAATCGTGTTATCAATAAGTACGAGAAATCGAAAGAAATGATGCGCAAAATGGGCCAAATGCAAAAGGGAAATAAAATGCCACCCGGTGGTATGGGCGGCATTGGTGGTTTAGGCTTTTAAAACCTAATTATTTTTTTATGAATTTTGCGCCCTTGCGAAGGGCGCTTTTTTCCCATTCTGGACTCGCATCACTATCTATTTCTTCTAGAAGTTTACGAACAGATTTGCTCAACTTCATATTATTAAATAAATCAGGGCGATACTGACGAGTTATTTTTAAAGCCTGCTTACGCCGCCACTTGTTAATCGCGCCATGATTTCCTGAATAAAGAATATCTGGAACCTTGTTGCCTTCAAATTCATAAGGTTCAGTATATTGAGGATATTCAAGCATACCGTTTTCAAATGATTCCTCATCTAACGATGGAGCACTGATTGCTCCTTTTTGTAAACGGATGATAGAATCGGCAATCGCCATAGCGGCGACTTCGCCACCAGTCAGGATATAATCACCGATGGAAATTGTTTCATCGACATAGAAGCTTACTCTTTCGTCTATTCCTTCATAATGTCCGCAAATTATGATTAAATCCTCGTGATTTGCCAATCTTTTGACTTCTTTTTGCGTGTAAGTTACTCCGCGAGGCGATAATAAAATAACGTGGCTATTATTCTTTCTTATATCTTTTAAAGCATCAACAATCGGTTGAACTTTCATAATTAAGCCAGCGCCTCCGCCAACGGGAGGAGTATCGACTCGACGATGGCGATCTTTGGTGTATTTGCGAATATCAACCACTTTGATGGTCACAGCCTTCTTGGCAAGAGCTCGTTTGATAATTGAGTTTTGCATAAAGCCATCAAACATATTCGGAAAAAGAGTTAAGATCGTTATGTTCATAGCATTCCTTCGATTACTTTAATGATAATCTCTCTCTTTTCGATATTAACACTTTTAATAAAAACTTTTATAAAGGGTACAAGAACATCAGGGCTCTCTTGCCGTTTAATTCGCAAAGTGCGGTGGGCGGGATAGTCTTCTATTTTGTAAACAACGCCGATTACATTATTATCTTCATCGATTGCCGAACAGCCTATCAAATCATCGTGAAAGAAATAGCCATGAGGAAGCTCGTCTTGTTGC
>JAEWLX010000085.1 GCA_023457325.1 Bacillota bacterium
TTATTTATTTACGATTAGATTGATTCTTTTTAATAATCATTTCTTTCGACTTCATAACTCTGATTGTAGCCGACATTTCTTGATCCGCTAGTTTTGTTTTAATATCTTTAATCAAAGCGACTTGTTCAGGAATCATGATATGCTCAATCGCATTGACTCTTCGCCTTGTTTTTTCTATTTCTTTGGCATACATCTCAGTCGTTTTCTCATATTGTGCTAATTCAATAAGCTTCGGTAATAGTTTAAAACCCTTTATTAGTGCCTCATCAAACTCCTGAGGAACGCTGCTCAAAGCATAAGGTGGTTCGATCTTTGCATCCATTTTAAAAAACAGATGAGGAGTTTCAATGCTCATCGATTTTGATTTGCTTGTCTCCAGCGTCCACTTGACCGCGGGAACCGATGTCATTTCGCTTAGTTCTGATTTACGAATTTTTGCTCGCCCTTTCTTAAAAGAATCAAGGGCTATCGAAGTCTCTTTTTCTACTTCATCTCTTAAATCCCTTGTCTTGAAGACAATTTCCATGAATTGACGAATCATTTCATCTTGCTTATCTTTCAATAAACGATGGCCTCGCCTTGTGATGGCGAGTTGATTTTTGAGTTTCGTCAACTCCATTCTCGTTGGGTTAATTTGCCCAAGCGCCATGATTACTCCTCTTTGCCATAAAACTCGGCAATATGTTCATCGCTAATGCGCTTTAATTCCGATGTTGGAAAAATGCGCAATAGTTCCCAGCCAAGGTCCAATGTTTCTCTAATTGAGCGATTACTATTAAAGCTTTGGGAGATATATTTCTCCTCAAATTCCTCTGCAAAACGGGCATATAATTTATCAATATCGGATAAAGCACTATCTCCTAAAACAGTCGATAATTCCTTTGCTTCCTTGCCGCGAGCATATGAAGCGAATAACTGATTCATTGTGTCGGCATGATCACTTCTTGTTTTGCCTTCTCCGATTCCTTTATCCTTAAGACGAGACAAAGAGGGCAGGACATCAATCGGTGGCAAATACCCTTTCATAAAAAGGCTTCTTGATAAAATTATTTGTCCTTCGGTAATATAGCCTGTTAAATCAGGAATGGGGTGAGTTTTATCATCTTCAGGCATCGTTAATATCGGAAGCTGAGTTATCGAACCATTAATTCCTTTTATTCTTCCCGCCCGTTCAAATAATGAGGCTAAATCTGTATACATGTAACCAGGATAACCTCTACGACCAGGAACTTCCTTACGCGCTGAAGAAATCTCACGCAATGCTTCTGCATAGTTCGTAATGTCAGTTAGAATAACCAAAACGTGCATATTTAGTTGATATGCCAAGTACTCAGCGGCTGTAATTGCCATGCGGGGCGTAGCAATGCGTTCAATTGCAGGGTCATTAGCCAAATTAACAAACATAATTGTTCTTTCAATTGCCCCTGACTTTCGAAAGTCTTCGATAAAATAATTAGCTTCTTCAAAAGTGATGCCAATCGCTGCAAAGACAACAGCGAATTTTTCTGATTTCCCCAAGACGCGGGCTTGTCGAGCGATTTGGGCCGCTAGTTTTGAATGCGGTAAGCCAGAGCCAGAGAAAATAGGTAGTTTTTGACCACGCACCAAAGTATTTAAACCATCGATCGATGAAATGCCTGTCTGAATAAATTCAGACGGATAGTCACGAGCGACAGGGTTAAGGGCTGAACCATTAATATCAAGTCTTGTATCAGCGATAATCGGACCTTTGTCATCGATGGGACGACCTAAACCATCAAAAACACGTCCGAGAATGTCTGGAGATAATCCCAATTCGATGCCATGACCAAGAAAGGTTGCTTTAGCATCATCGATTTTCATACCTTGGCTCGATTCAAATAGTTGAACCAAAGCCTTGTCGTTATTAATTTCTAAAACCTTGCCGAGGCGTGTTTCGCCATTCGCTAGTTTTATTTCGACTAATTCATCATATTTAACATCACTCACTTTTTCTACGAGCATCAAAGGTCCGACGACTTCTTTAATTGTTTTATATTGTTTGATGGCCATGATTACTCCTCTCCCAGTGATGAAAACTCTTTTTCCATCGCCTGCTGAATACTATTTGTTTCTTCGTGAACATCTTCTTCGCGAACATATTTAAGACGGCCAATACGTTCGGTTGTTTTCATTTTTTCAATTTCTGAAAAGGCTTTGCCTTTTTCTAAAGCTTGATTGCCCAGATCATACCATTTCAAAATTGTTATTAACATTAAATATTGTTTGTTTATCGATGTATATGTATCGACAGAATTATAGGCATTTTGGTGAAGAAAATCTTCACGTATCATCTGCGAAACCAAGAGTTTAATCCGATCGGCTTTAGAAAGAGAATCAAGGCCGACGAGGCGAACGATTTCTTGTAAAGAGGCTTCTTCTTGCAATAATATTTGAATCTTTCTTATTATCTTGCTCCAATCCTTATGATAGTTTTGATTAATATCTTGATGAAGAACATCTTCATAAAGACTATAACTTTTTAACCAATCAATGGCGGGAAAGTGACGTCGATAGGCAAGAGTGGCCGATAGACCCCAGAAAACTTTAACAATGCGCAAGGTCGCCTGCGAAACGGGTTCAGAAGTATCACCGCCTGGTGGCGAAACAGCTCCGATTGCCGTTACAGCTCCTTCCCTCTTTTTGTCACCTAAACAAGTTACATAACCAGCTCTTTCGTAGAATTCGGCAAGGCGACTTGATAAATAGGCGGGATATCCTTCTTCTCCCGGCATTTCTTCAAGGCGGGAAGACATTTCACGTAAGGCTTCGGCCCAACGCGAGGTTGAGTCAGCCATAATGGCTACTTTGTAGCCCATATCGCGGTAATATTCAGCAATCGTAATTCCTGTGTAAATCGATGCTTCACGAGCCGCGACTGGCATATTCGAAGTATTGGCAATTAAAACCGTCCTCTTCATCAGCGATTCACCAGTTCGTGGATCTTTCAAACGAGGGAACTCCATCAAAACATCAGTCATTTCATTTCCGCGTTCACCGCATCCGACATAAACAATGATGTCGGCATCGGCCCATTTAGCAAGTTGATGTTGAACAACCGTTTTTCCTGAACCGAAAGGTCCGGGAATAGCGGCGATACCGCCGATTGAGACGGGGAAAAGAGCGTCAATAACTCTTTGACCAGTGACCATTAGTTTATTCGGCGCGAGCTTATTTATGTAGGGCCGTTTTTTTCTTACCGGCCAATATTGAATCATATTAAGCGAAATTTCCTGGCCGTCACTTGTGACTATTTTGGCAATCGTATCAGTGACTTTTGCCTCACCATCGTGAAGCCAAACGAGTTTACCTGAGTGATGAGGAGGAACCATTATTTTATGGGTAACGACCGGTGTTTCGGCGACTGTACCTAAAATCATGCCGCCGCTTACTTGCGTATTTATTTCGGCTACGGGTTTAAAGTTCCATATTTTATCGCGATTAAGTCTCGGAAGATCAATCCCTAATGGGATACGCGATCCATAATTATCATAAATGCTGCTCAATGGGCGTTGAATGCCATCAAAAATCGACTCGATAAGTCCAGGACCAAGTTCAGCTGAAAGAGGTTCATTAGTGAAATAAACAGGTTCTCCAGGACCAATACCCGCTGTCTCTTCGTATACTTGAATTGAAGCAAGATCGCCACGCAGTTCGATAACTTCACCGATTAACTTTTTATTCGACACGCGAACGACATCATATACTTGCACGTTTTCCATGCCCGAAGCGACAACCAGCGGGCCGGCAACTTTAGTAATTATTCCAATTTTGTCCATATTCTCTTCCTTTCTAAAACAGCTTTAATCCAATTGCTTTTTCGACATCATCTCTAAGCTTTTCTAAACCTTGTCCCGTTGCCCCTTCATCGATGGGAAGGGCAACAATGATTGGAAACGCCTTATCGCTAATGCGGCGGCGATAATCGCTGATTAATGTTTGCAACTTTTCATCAATTACTATTAATTGAGTATCTTTTGTTAACTTATCCAATACTTCCTTCATTTTTGCTTCATCACCGACAAGATAAGTCGTAAATCCAAGACTGCGAAAGAAATAAACGTTTTCGCTTTGGGCAATCGCCACCAATTTGTCTTTCATATTATGAGCCCACCATCAAAGATGCTTTGCGATCAAAATATAAACGGCGAATATCGACTATTTCGATTTGCTTACGCACGACATAAGTAATAATCGACGCTGTTGATTTCATATCAACCTGAAAAGGTTCGAGCTCCTCGAGTAAGATTTTAAGAAGGGCGTGCTCTAACTTGACAAAGTCGCCATCGCTAAAATAGTGCTCGAGAGGTTCGACAAAGCGAGTCAAATACAATGATGAGTAACGAGTAATTATGTCTCTTGATGAGGCGTTGTGTAATAAGGAAATTTCTTTCACTGGTATCGAACCATAATCTAAAAGATTAGTTTCAAGAATAGAAGTATCCATGTGCATTTTGTTGATGCGAAGAAGAGTCAGTAAATTATTAATGTCGGTTGAAATAACGAAGTATGTTTTTAAAACGATGTCCTTACGCTTAGAAATGGCTTCATAAAGCAATCCTTGAAATACTTTTTGAATCTCATTGACCAAGGTAAAACTATCTTTATAGGAAGATTGTAAAAAGTGTGAAAACAACTCCTTATAAGGTGAAATCACGCCATAATAATTGTCCTTAAGAATCGATAATTCCAAATCTTTATAGGTTAAGTAGCCAGCCTCTTCAAAAGATTCGATTTCCGTTTGCAAAAATTTGTTTTTATAAAAAGAACGGATGTTAGTTAAATCGTATTTTGTAAAAAAGAAAAAAGGCAAATCATCGTTAGGTAAAATGCTCATCAATTCTTCTTTAAGCTTAATTACCTCGTTTTTGACAACATCATCTACGCTTTGTTCCTTTTCGCCTGGCGCATACCCAAATGACTGTAGCTTTAAAAGATACATCGCATTATCGGTGTTTTTTAGTTCGCGAAACTGACTATAAGAAAGAAGACTCGCGGACTTAGTCGCTAATAGCGCGCTGGCAAAAGTATAATCACTCATTACTTTTCTTCATCTCCAAACAATGTCTTATATAGTTCTTTTTCTTTTTGCTTGCGAAGAACGTTTAGTAAGGGCTTGACACTAAAATTTAAGTCGAATGTTTCGCCAATTAAGATGAATCCATCTTCTTCTTTGGAATCAATATTCTCCAGTGTAAGATGATAGCCATCACCTAACGCTTTATTTAGTAGATCAAGATCAACCTTTTTAGAAGTCTTATGGGATGATAAAGCTTTTAAGTATTTAGCATAGCTACTTTTATTAACTCGCATTGTTTCATCGCCATTAATCTTCTCGTTTTTTATCAAGCGAGTCACAAAAGAGAGTAATTCCTTGTCGTTAATATTATTAAAGTGTTCAAAAACGGAAACAAAAATATCATCAATCACTTTACTTTTTAATGAAGAAATTGCTTGTTTAAGTTCCAACTCATTTAAAACTTTATTTTGATGAACAGCATTCTGTTTTGCGTCTTCGGCAGCTGAAATAATTAAAGATGCTTCTTTCTCCGCTTCAGCAACAATTTTGTGTTCAATTGCTTTGGCTTCGAGTTCGGCTTCTTTACGAAGTGCATCGCTTTCTGCTTGGCCTTTTTTGGCTATCTTTTCGTAAATTGTCATCTTTTACTCCTAGATGGCAATCGCACTATACATGAGAATGCTAACAAGCAAGGCGAGAATGGCATATGTTTCAACAATAGCCGTCATCGTCATACCGCGCGTCATCATTTCTGGTCTTTTACCTGTCATCAAAATGGAAGTAGCGGCGACTTTGCCTTGTGCAATTCCTGACAATAGGCCAACAATCGCTATCGGAAGGGCGGCACCTAAAAAGGCCCAACCTTGCCAATCAGTTAACGCGACTGCTGTCCCGCCGAGAAGACCGACTTTTTGTAAAATCAAAACAGCCAGCAAGAAGCCATAAATACCTTGCGTTCCAGGCAAAGCCTGCAAAACTAAGATACGACCGAATAAGTCTGGTTTCTCCGCTAAGACACCGTTTCCAGCTCGACCAGCAATCGAAACACCAATAGCTGAGCCAATGCCGGCCAATCCTGCAGCCAAAGCCGCACCAATAATTGATAGAACTAATCCATAAGTCATGATTCTATCTCCTTTCTTCTCGCAAATCCGAGATTTCATTTATATGTTTTAAACGGATGGCAAAGGGTTCAAACAAATAACCTCCGCCTTCGTAAAACTTGCCAAAAAATTCGATGTACTGCAGACGGCCATCGTGCACGTATGCAGAAAGCATACCCATTGCAAAATTGAAAATATGTCCAATTAAATAAACAAAAATGGATAAGATAATACCAATAATATTGCCTTGAATCATACCGGCGAGGAGATTCATAGTTGAGGCGATAACCGCTGATGATAGACTCAATGCTAAAATACGCGAATAAGATAAGATGTCACTAATGTAACTCGTTGATTGATACAGGGCGCCAAGACCGCCAAAGATCTTGCCAAAAATGTTTTTGCTTTTTCGCCCCGCTAAAACCAAGAGAATAATTGCGCCGAGACCAGCCAAACCTAACCCAATGTAGCTTAAAACAACAAGCGATGACCAGATTACCATTTGAGCAGCAACGAAAACTAAACCGACAAGAATTAAAATCCAACTTAAGCCATCGGCAATCGCACCGACATAATCTTTTCTTTTAATTAGTATTGCCATCTTAAAGCCTAGGCCATTAACAATATGTAGGATTCCAAACACGAGCGAAAAGCCTAACATTATTAATGGATCAGTTACGGGATTCAATAATACACTTGTCCACTGCTGTCCAAACAAACCGCCAATCAGGGCGCCTAAATCAAAATTAGCCCCGAAGAAACTGCCAAATAAAATACCAGCAATTATCGAAGTGATTCCTGAGTAGAAAAAGACACTAATGAGCTTTTTAAAGGCTCCTTTAGGTTTGATTAAAAGAAGACCTAATCCAAAAAGGATTAACATCAGTATTCCATAACCGATATCACCCATCATGATGCCAAAAATTATCCAATACCAAATCGCCATGGCGGGGTTTGGATCAATTTCTTTATGACTCGGAACCGAAAACATATTCGTAATTGTTTCAAATTGAGAAATAAACTTATTGTTTTTAACAGCCGTCGGAGGCAAGTCGGCTTCGCCTGGTTCACTAAATTCAATATCAAATTCTTTGGTAATACTAGCTACCGTTTTTTCAAGCAATGCTATTTGGTCACTTCGCACCCAACCATCGAGAAAAAACGAACGCTCGGTTTTACCGAAAGTGATGCTTTTGCAATCGATTTTGGCTTGAATACGATCATACATGAGACTTAATTGGTTTTTACTCCTTGCTAGTAGCTTAAGATTTTCTTGATATTCAATAACTTTAGCTTGCTCAATTTGCAGATTGTCTTCGATTTCAGCAATGTAGTCTTTTAAAGAAATATCAACATCAGGGAAATCAACATCAGCAAAAGAATAATTTGCCATTTTATTAATTACTGTTTCATCTTCTTCGAAATAAGACGCCAGTAGAAGCGCTGATCCATAATCGGATTTAGCTAGTTTTTCAAACGGAACATTATTTTTGTTTAAATACTCGATTGCACCTTCGAGATTTTCTTCTTTAATATAGCCGATGTGGTAACGAACCAAAGAAGATTGTTTTAAGTCTCTGACTTTTAAGTCAATTTCGCGAAAAGGATAATACTTATCGAGCAATCCCTTTCCTTTTTTAATCTTCGCGCTTGCGGTATTCAAGGCTAGAATATTCGTTTCGACACTATCTAATAAACGTTCTTGAGCTTCGTCTTCCATCATAAAGCGTTCATAAGTGACTTCTTGATGTTCAAAAAGAGATTTCTTCTTTCCATAACGGTTCAAGTCGCTAAGGGCTTTACTAATCCGTTGAAGAAGAGCGTTATCTTCCGTCACATCTGCACTTGAGCTTTGTGCTGGAATAATCATCAAAAGTTCGGCTTTTTGCAAAGCACGGACAAGCTCATTTTTGTGCTCTTCGAGTACGAAAACTCGGGCCTTTTTAACGGGAACGATCACTGACCATTACCTCATTTATTAATTGATTGACTAGTTTATTCTTCTTGCCGGCAACTTGGTTTTGCAGTTCACTAGCAATATTATCAATATTCTTGGCAAATTCTTGTTTTGAATTCGTGATTATTTCTTGTGTTTCTTCTTCATGTTTTTTGCGAATATTTTCAGCTTCCAAAAGAAGAGACTTTGCTCTATCTTCACCTTTTTTCCTAGCTTGATTAAGCAGCATCGTCTTATAAACGCGAGCTTCAGTAACAAGACTTGAAGCTTGTTGTTCGGCTTGCATTATTTTCTTCATCGCTTCCACAAAAATCACCTCACAATATAACTAGCAAATGTCAAATTAGTATTTTAACACAATACATAGTATATATCTATAAATCACCGAGCAAATCAAAAAATATATAAATGGATAAGTCGCATTTTTGCGACTTTCTAAACAATAGATAAGTAATGATTATATGAACTTACTATGACTTATTAAGCGAAGAACAATGCTGAAAAACTGAGCGTTATGATAATCGCGAATATCAAGATTGATCGCTTCGATAAATTGGTTTAGACGGTAGGCAAAAGTATTACGGTGAATATATAGTTTTTTTGCTGCTAATGATGCATTCAAACCAGTCGAGACAAATGTCTCGGCTGTCAGCATCAATTGCCGAGAGATAGTATCAAACTTTTTCTTAACAGCAAAGAAAAGATCATAATCGCCATCAATCACTAGGTTAAAAAGTAAGTCAGCCATGTTCGTCAAATAAATATTCGGACCTTTTTTGGCTTTTTTAAGGGCAAGACGACTCAAGTCGCTATTATCGTGACACATCAAAACAGTATATGAGTTATCAGTGTCGCTCATGATGACTGGAATCAAAGATTCAAGAGAGTCATAAAAGTATTCATCGGAAACAATGTAACCGTTTTGTTCATCTAGAAAATGTATTTCATATATTTTTGGATAGGCACTATACAAAGCATCGTTAAAACGTTCAACGTTGATATCTTTTTTTGATGCAAAAAAGTAGTATTTAATCATATATTTTATTATTGTGCAAATTGCACAATTAGTAAATTAAATCTTGTTTGTTTCTTCTTTATCAATTACTTCGCGAGCTAAAGAAAAATAAGCCAAACTTCCCGAGGAACTTGGGCGGAACAACGTGACGGGTACACCTTTTGCCGATGCTTCCGAAATCGAAATATTGCGAGGAATAGTCGTCAAAAAGGTATTCTCTTTAAAAAGACCTCTAATTTGTGTTGTTATCTCGGTGCCAAGTCTTGTGCGAGGATCATACATCGTTAAGAGAAATCCTTCGATACCAAGTTTAGGATTGGATGATCTTTGAATCTTGGAAATCGCTCCGAGAGTTGTCGAGACGGCCTCCATTGCAAAATATTCACATTGAACAGGGATCAAAATAGCGTTCGAAGCAACCATTGAATTGAAATTTAAAATACCAAGTGAGGGTGGACAATCAATAACGACGTAATCATATTCTTTTTTAACCAATTTTAAAGCATCGCGAAGAATAGTTGTTTTGTCGATTACCTTATCGGTTAAAAAAGCATCAAGGGAGGCGAGTTTTAAACTGCTGGGAAGAATATCAAGAAACTTCAAGGGCGTTCTTTTTATCGCTTTATTAATATCGTAATTATTAGCAAGAACATCGTAGACGCTTTTCGTTAGAAGAGATGGGTCCAAGCCGATACCTCTTGTCGCATCACTTTGCGGATCTAAATCAATTAGTAAAACGCGTCGCTTAAAATGTGCTAAAGCGCTTGATAAATTAAGGGCTGTCGTCGTTTTCCCAACTCCGCCCTTTTGATTTGCAATCCCAATTATTTTCGTCATGATTTATAAGTTTACCTTAGTTAGTTGCTACCTTAAATAGTTAAAGGGGTTTAGCACTGATTAAATGATAGGGACGAGGATAGCGATTTGGTGTTGTATCGTTTTTAACGATAATAACAGATACTCGCTCATCTTTTTCTGTTGGCAAAATATCTTGATGAATCGCTTGAATCGTGCACTTTAAAACATTTAACGCCTTTTTTGATAGCGCGATTTCCTCATTAACACTACTTGATTTCATCGCGATAAAGAAACCCTTTACTTTAAGAAGCGGCGTTGATAATTCTAAAAGAATATTTAACTGTTTGACAGCCCTTGCAATCGCGACATCATATCTTTCTCTCAGCTCGTTTTCTGTCTCAGCCCGACCTGATATGATTGTCGCGTTTTTTAGTTGAAGTTTATCTTTAACCGCTGTTAAAAAGCGAATCTTTTTATTGTTAGGTTCTAACAAAGTCATTTTCACTTCCGGTAGGGCAATGGCAATTGCCATGCCCGGAAAGCCAGCTCCAGTACCGATATCAATTACTTTTTTGTCTATTAATGAGACGTATTTAAGGGGAATAAGGGAATCGAGAAAATGCTTTTCAACAATTTGTTCATCATCAACAATCGCCGTAAGATTAAAGAGATTATTCCACTCTTTTAACATATTAAGATAAGTGGCAAAAGCTTCGATTTGCTCTTTTTCAAGAACGATATTTAAATGTTGATTAACGTATCGTTGAAAGGCATCTAGTTTCATAAAAGACCTCGTCTTTTCAATGTAAGAACAAGAACGGATATGTCACTAGGATTAACACCGCCGACTCGGCTTGCCTGACCAACAGTTCGTGGGCGAATTTTCTGAAGTTTTTGACGGGCTTCAAGCGCTAATCCATCAAGATGAAGATAGTCAAAGTTTTCTGGTAAGAGAATATTTTCAAATTTTGCAAATGACTTTGCTTCTTTTTCTTGTTTGGCAATATACCCTTCATATTTAACCATGATTTCGATTTGCATAATACCAGTGTCATCAAGTAGATACTTTTTCAGTTCAGGCATAAGCTCAATGAGATGGTAATATTTGATGTCAGGTCTTTTTAATAAATCATAGGCGAGGGTTCCTGCTTTTAATGGCGTGCTGCCTTGACTAATTAGATAGTCATTAACTCGCTTGTTTGATCCAAGATACGTACTCCTTAAGATTGAGATAATTTGCTCGATATTTTTATTTTTATTTATAAATTCCTCGTATCTTTCAGATGGAATAAGTCCTAAATCATAGCCATATTGCGTAAGACGCAGATCGGCATTATCGTGACGTAGTAAAAGGCGATATTCAGCTCGAGATGATAATAGACGATATGGTTCATTCGCGCCTTTCGTGACAAGATCATCAATCATCACACCAATATATGATTCGTTTCTTTTTAAAATAAAAGGTGGTTGACCTCGTAAAAATCTAACCGCATTAATTCCTGCCATCAAACCAAGGCCGGCCGCTTCCTCGTATCCAGAAGTTCCACATATTTGCCCAGCACCGTACAAACCTTTATATTTTTTAATTTGTAAGGTCGCATCAAATTGAGTTGGAACGACTGCATCATATTCGATGGCATAGCCATATTTAAGAATTTCTGACTTTTCAAAACCAGGCAATGAGCGAACCATCTGTACTTGAACGTCTCGAGGCATCGATGTGGCAAAACCCTGAATATATATTGAATCGCCATCTTTTGTTTCGGGTTCTAAGAAGAGTTGATGACGAAGTTTGTCATAGAAGGTAGTTATTTTACCTTCAATCGATGGGCAATAGCGAGGGCCGGTACCTTTTATCTGCCCGTTGAATTGGGCTGATTTTTGCAAGTTGTCCTTAATAATTCGGTGCGTTTCAGGAGAGGTATAAATAAGGTGACAAACCACTTGTTCATCGAAAGGAACATAATCTTTTGTCAGATAAGAAAAGGCTAAATTAGCCTTCGTGCCATATTGAATACTTGCTTTAGAAAAATCGATTGAAGATTTACGAATACGAGGTGGGGTTCCTGTTTTTAGACGATAGATTTCTAAACCCATCTCTTCGAGACTTTTGGAAAGGCCAATTGATGGTTTTTCGCCATCTGGCCCACTCGCTTCGGATTCTAATCCTCTTAGGATTCGAGCATCCATGTATGTTCCCGTCGTGATGATAACGGCTTTTGCTTTTATTTGTTCGCCATCTTCCATCACTACTCCATATACGTTTTCGGAATCATGAATTAAGGAAACAACCATACCTTCTTTGATCGACAAATTAGGTGTTTCACTTAGCAATTTTTGCATATAAGTTGGATATGTGTCGCGGTCGCTTTGTGTTCTTAAACATTGAACGCCTGGACCTTTACCGGTGTTAAGCATTTTCATTTGCAAATACTCATGGTCGGCACAGATACCCATCAGGCCACCTAAGGCGTCAATTTCTCTTACAACGATGCCTTTGGCTGACCCACCGATTGAGGGATTACACGACATTCGCGCCACTGCTTTAAAATTGAGCGTGCATAGCAAAGTAGTTGCTCCCATTGTAGCTGCAGCATGTGCTGCTTCAACGCCAGCATGACCACCACCGACAACAATAACATCGTAATTCACTAACCAACGCTTCCTTCCATATCCATTTTAATCAATTGATTAAGTTCAACGGCGTATTCCATTGGAAGTTCTCGTGAGAAGGGCTCAATAAAGCCCATAATAATCATTTGTGTGGCATCCTTTTTTGAAATACCACGCGACATCAAATAGAACAACTGGTCTTCATTGATCTTGCTAACCGTCGCTTCATGTTCAATGTAGGATTGATCGTTATTTACTTGATTGGTTGGAATTGTGTCGCTTTTGGAGATATCATCTAAAATTAACGTATCGCATTCGACATGGCTTCGCGAATTAAGAGCGTTTTTCTCATGACGGACAGTGCCGCGATAATTAGCGACACCACCATTCTTGACAATCGATTTTGAAATAATTGTTGAGCTCGTATTTTTTGCTAGATGAATCATTCTAGCTCCAGCATCTTGATATTGGCCTTGATCAGAAACAGCAATCGAAATACATGTTCCTTTTGCCCCTTCGCCAGCCAAAATAACCGCTGGATACTTCATATTTAGTTGGCTTCCGATATTGCCATCAATCCATTCCATTTGAGCATTTTCATGGCAAATCGCCCGTTTTGTGACGAGATTTAAAATATTTTTTGACCAGTTTTGAACGGTCGAGTAACGGCATTTACCACCTCTAAGAACGATGATTTCCACAACAGCGGCGTGTAGTGACTCACGCGAATAAATTGGAGCAGTACAACCCTCGACATAGTGCACATCTGCTCCTTCATCAACAATGATTAAGGTGCGTTCAAATTGACCTGAGCGTTCATTATTTATGCGAAAATATGATTGAAGAGGTTTATCGAGTTTAACTCCTTTAGGGACATAGATAAATGATCCTCCCGACCAAACCGCTCCATTAAGAGCAGAAAATTTATTGTCCGCAAAGGGAACAACGCTATTAAAGTATTGTTTAAAGATATCGGGAACTAGTTTCAAAGCTTGATCAGTTGAAAGAAAAATAACACCTTTGTCTTCTACTTCTTTAAGCATGTTATGGTAAACCATCTCCGACTCATATTGTGTCGCTACCCCAGATAAGTATTTTTGTTCCGCTTCGGGAATACCTAATTTTTGAAAAGTCTTTTTTATCGTTTCTGGTACTTCATCCCAACTTGTTTCTTCCTTAGCGCTTGGCCTTGTGAAATATGTGTAAGCGTCAAAATCAAGAATCGATAAGTCTGGTCCAAACTTTGGCATAGAAAGTTTTAAAAAAGCGCGATATGAGCGAAGGCGAAAGTCCAACATCCACTCGGGTTCTTTTTTAAGACGCGAAATCATGCGCACGACATCTTCATTTAAACCTTTTCCAGTGTTTAAAATAGAGACATCTTCGTCTTTAAAACCATATTCGTATTCTTTACTTGGCAACTTACTTTTCTTCATGATTGTGTTCTAACAATTCTCCAAGGGCGTCCCAGCCAATCGTCGCGCATTTAATACGCGCAGCCTGGCGATGTGTATTTACAAAAACGATGGCTTCATCTAAAACCTCATCGTCAAATGGTTGTTCGTGAATCATTTTTTGATATTGCTCAATAATATATAGGGCTTCTTTAGTTGTTTTACCAATCACAAGCTCAGTCATAATGTCGGTTGAAGCGGTCGATATCGTACATGCAATACCATCAAAAGAACAATCGCTAATCTTGCCGTCTTCTTCCAATAAAAAGACGGTAATATCATCAATACAATTTGGTGAATCGATGTGCATCGTCTTATAGCGAGCGTCGTTGGGCGTTCGCTTATTACGAGGTTTCTCATAATGGTCCATAATTATGGCCCGCATCATCTGCGGATCAAGCGAAATAGGCATCAAGGAAATCGCCTCCTTTTTCTAAAGCTGAGACAAAGATATCAATGTCTTCTTTGGTGTTATAAAAATAGATTGAGGCTCTGACGGTTGCTACCTCGCCCAAATAGTCGAGCAATACCTTCGCGCAATGTTGACCAGAGCGACAAGCAATGCCTTGTGAGTTGAGGTAAGTGGCTTCATCTTGAGCAAAAACATCTTTGATGTTAAAAGTAATAATGCCTGATTCGGCCGTTTCGTTATACAAAATCACTTTGTCATTAGATTTAAGTTTTTCGATAGCATACTTTCGTAAATCAGCTTCGTATTCACGAATGTTTTCCATTCCGACATTGCTAAGATATTCAACAGCGGCCTTTAGACCAAAGATGCCTTCGATATTTTGTGTCCCGGCTTCAAACTTTGCCGGTGGCGCTAAATAAGTAACATCACCGCACATATCAAACTTTGCGTTCATTCCCCCACCAGTCATAAAGGGATTTGTTTTTTCTAGTAGTTCATACTTGCCATAAAGAATACCAATACCTGTCGGACCAATCATTTTATGACCGGAGAAAGAAAGAAAATCGACATCTAAATCTTTAACGTCAGTCGGCATGTGGGGCACTGATTGAGCTCCATCACAAACGACAATCGCGCCATACTCATGAGCAATACGTGCTATTTCTCTAATATCAACAATAAAACCGAGGACATTTGTGACATGAGCTACGGCGATAATTTTTGTTTTTTTACTGATAACTTTCTTTAAATTTTCCGGAACTAATTTTCCCTCATTATTTAAGGGAATATAGTTAATTTTGCAACCGGTCATCTCCCCAACTTTGAACCAAGGCAAGACATTACTTGCGTGTTCAGCCTGTGTGATGAGTATTTCATCATCTTTCGTCAAATATTTCGTGCCGTAGCCATAGGCTATTAAGTTAATTGACATCGAGGTTCCTGATGTAAAAACAATCTCCTTTTTATCGGCATTTATAAAACGCGCCAAAGCTTCTCTTGCTTCATCAATTCGCACATCGATGTTATAGCATAAATCATAGTCGCCACGATGAGAATTGGCGGTCATTGTTTCAAAGTATTCATTAACGGCTTTTTCGACAGCGTATGGTTTAAAAGTTGTTGAAGCATTATCAAGAAAAACAAGAGGTTTGCCTTGCATTTTTACTCCGTTTTGAAACATTGGAAAATCTTGTCTAAGTTTATATGGATTTAGTTTGCTCATACTCTCTCCTTGATAATCGCTGCGATTTGTTTTTGAATATCTTCATTAAAATACTCGGCAATCGGCATAAGATAGCCATATGTGATCAATTGCTTTGCTTCATTTAAATTCAAACCTCTCGACATTAAATAAAACAAATGTTCATCACTTAATTTGCCAACGACAGCCGCGTGTGAGGCCTCGACTTCGTTTTCACTAATGTTGAGTCGGGGATCGGCTTTGGCAATCGCCCCTTTATCAAAGACGATTATTTTAGCGTTTTGTTTTGTCTTGCTTTTCTTTGCGCCACGAACGATATCGTTGGCGCCACTAAAAATAAGGCGAGATGTATTTCTTGCCACACCATAATTATCCATTAATCCATAGGTGTTCATCGCCAAGTGATGAAAATGGATATCAAATTTTTTATCATCCTCTTGGCTTGCAAGAGTTGATAATTTCCATACTCCACGAGCGTTTACTCCGGCAAGATCAAATAGCGCTTCGATTTTCGATTTTCCTTTCGAAAAATCAGCCATTACGAGCATAATTTCGCCATCATTATCGATTTTTGCAGTGATTTTTGTATTTTTCGCTTCGCCAAAATTGTAAAGATTAAGCAAGAGATTTGCTTTCTTGCCTACATGAATATCAAGATTATCTAGACCTCCATTTAGGTCAAGTGACATAGTCTTGCTATGACATTCATCAATAATAATTTGACGGTTTCTATTTTCCATCCCTAATTGCCTCTTTCGTGGCACAAACACCGATTGAAACCGAACTCATAGTCGGTTCTTCTTTTTCGATATCAATCCCCAATTCGGTTTTGATCCATTCATAACCTTGGGTGTCGATTTTTTCAATGATTTCTGGTCCGCCTTCAACAGCGATTTTTCCATTCACCATCACAATGGTGCGAGTCAGCTTAATCATATTGTATAGGCGGGCATAATGTGAAACGACTAAAAAGCCACGCCCTTTTTCTTGTTCTTCTTTAATCGCCTTTGCGACTATGCTCATCGCATCGATATCAAGTCCTGAATCAATTTCATCAAGCAAGGAGAAACGCGGTTCTAAAAGAATCATTTGTAAAATCTCGTTGCGCTTTTTTTCTCCACCAGAAAATCCTTCATTGAGTGAGCGATTGGCCATTTCAAAAGGAATGCCCATCTTCTTATATGTTGTATTTAAAAGACGGTAAAAATTAAATAGGGAAAGAGGCTTTTCACGACGAGCATTGATAGAAGCTCTTAAGAAGTCGGCGTTAACAACACCTGCGACTTCACTAGGATACTGCATGGCCAAAAAGAGCCCAGCCTTTGACCGTTCATCAACTGACATAGCAAGCAAATCTTGGTTATTTAGTAAAACTTGGCCGCTAGTAATTTTATAACGAGGATTACCCATTATTGCTTGTAATAGCGTCGACTTACCATGACCGTTTGGTCCAAGAAGAGCAATCGTCTCGCCACTAGTGGCGGTCAAACTTACTCCTTTAAGTATTTCTTTGTCTTCCACGTTTACGTGGAGATCAATTATTTTAAGAATATCCATAATACTGTCTCCTAAAATCTATCATATTGTATATTAATTAATATACGTATTCAAACACAACGATAAATACTATAAACCAATTGCGAGTATAAACAAGTATTTTCGGATTTTTCTTTAAAATCCAAAAAATTTATAGCTAAACATTCACTCTCAATGGCAAATTTCCTTAAATTCTTAGTTGTATTAATAATATTAATGTAATAGAATATTAGCGCTATGTTCAGGCTTAGGAGGGAAACAACTACTTATGAGAAAAAGTAAAATTACGCTCGGAATAGTAGCTGGATTGCTCGCTACCTTTGCCTTGGCGTCCTGCGATGGAGCGACATTTTCTGGAGACGGATATGTCCTCACATACAAAGGCACCAATGGTCAAGAGTATCATTACACCGCCGAAGAATTATTTGATAACTATCTAAAATCTTCTAGCGGTGTCTCAACGCTCTTTGATTCGGTTTATAAGGTTGTTGTTCGCAACTACTTTATGACCAATACAGAGGGAATTGCAGCATATCCAGACATTGAGAAAGGTGCCGATAACGACGTCGCTGGCGTTAAATCGAAAGCGGAATCAGCCGCTGATGACAATGGCACAAAATACGACGAGGAATTCGAAAAGCAACTAGACACTTATGGTGTCGAGGATGAGGATGAACTCTGGCAGCATTTTGCCTATCAGAGAATGAATACCGAATTCGAAGACCAGTTCTACGAAGACAACATCGACTTTATTCGCGATTCGAAAAAAGCTGATGCTGAAAACTACAGCGGCTATTTAGAAAAAATGAGTCCATATCATGTTCGCCACATTTTAGTTAAGGTCAGTGCTAACGATAAGGCCTTAAATGATGGAGAAATTACCGAATCGGAAGCCAAAAAGCTTGCCAGTGTTGGTGAAAACCTCGCTCTTGGTAACGAAACGTTTGGCTCGCTTGCCCAGCTATACTCAGATGATACTGGTTCAGCTGAGAAGTTTGGTGATCTCGGCATCATGTCAAAAAGTACATCATTCATTAATGAGTTCAAATTAGGCGTGTACGCTTATGAAGCAATTCATAATGATGAAACAAAGACTGATGCAAAGAGCGGATTAAAAATTAGTGATGAAATGGAGACATTATATAACAACGTTACTCCAACATCGGACATTGGAACAATTCCTTACGAAGCTTTCCTGAAACTCGAACAGTATTCCGATGTAACGAAAGATGAGAATTCGTTCCTCGTCAATAAAGGAAACGCATTCTTTTATCCTCGTAACATTATCTTCAACAAATACTTCAATCGTCACGACATTTCCGTGATTACTCCTAATTCAGTCGTTTTAGGAACAATTAACGGTGGCAACATCGATGATGAAAACTTTGCTGGTGCCTTTAATGCCACCTATAACAATATGGATGGCTTCAAGCATGTTGATGGTTTAAATCTCGATGTTAACGGCGATTTAACTGTTGACGACAACGATAAGGTATTAACAACCAAAGACGGCAAAGTTATTCTCGCTGTCCGTGGTGGCACAAGTGGCGATTCCGGTTATCAAGGTTTCCACTTCATCGTCGTGGAAAGAAGCGCTTTTGATAATTTATCAAACGGCGTGTCTTTAAGCGAATACTACACCACTAAATATCCCGGTCAAAGCGGATATCCAATGAATGGTGATAATCCAAAACCGACTTACGTTAATTTCCTTGACCAACAAATCAAAGATTATAAGAGTCGTGCCGAATCAGTTGAAGGCGAAATCAAAGGTTTTGATTCCAACTTAAAGTATTACATTTACGAAAAACTAGCCTCTGAACAAAAGATTCAATTTAATGATGAGTTAAAATATATCAACACCGACGGCGAAGAGGTCACGATTGACTTAGGAGCTGCAATTGGCGATTGGATTAAAGCTACTCGCGACCAAGCTGATTACCAAACACAAGATGCTTGGGAAGATACGTGGGAAGAATACGTCGAATTCTTGCAACAACAATACGCTTCGCGCGGTAGCAAGAAACTACTTAGTGAGACTTGTGCAATACAATATCAAAGTTCCGTAAAGACAAGTGCTTTATGGGATGTACAAGGAGGTGCATGTTACTATGACTCGAAATAAGAAAACAGGACTAATCCTTACTCTAGCGGCCGCTTCGGCCTTTGTCCTTACCTCATGTAACGACGTTACCGCTCTTCCAAAGTTCTATGAAGACCCAGTTGTTTTGAATGAAGATGGAACGAAAACTGATGTTTATCAAAACATCATGAGTTTAATTTACGATTCATTGACAGGTTCAAGCGATAATCCCAAAAAGGTTCTTGACGAAATGATGTACATCATCGCTGTCGACCAATTCGGTGATTACGAGGAACTCGCTCATGTCGCAACTCTTGATGCCGTTTCTCTTGATGTCCGCACGTTCGTTGATGAGCACGCCAACGTATATCGCGATGATAACGATGAAGAGGGCGTAAAAGTCCAAAACGAACATGCCCGTGTCAAACATTTTGCGGA
>JAEWLX010000086.1 GCA_023457325.1 Bacillota bacterium
GGTGCGGGCTCTGGTTCTGGTTCAGGCTCTGGTGTGGGTTCGACTTCCCCGTCTTTGTGATGAATCTTGGCAAGAGCGGCATCTTTTGCTTTTTGAATGCTGGCAAAGATCTTAATAACTGCAAAAAGAACAAGGGCAATTAATATAAAATTAATTACGGCATTAATCAGTAGTCCCCAATCGATTTTACTTAACGAAAGATACCAATTTCCGTCAATGGCAAGAACGCCGATTGTTCCGTCTTGAACGTCGGCCAGGACGCTATTTGGAAGAATGGTGTAAAAACTATCTAAACCACCATTAACAGCAAGACCGATGACTGGCATAAGAATGTGGTTTACTAACGCCCCGATAATGGCGGAAAAAGCTCCACCAATAATGACCCCGACCGCAAGCTGCATAACGTTTCCGCGGCTGATGAAATCTTTAAACTCTTTGAAAATTTTCATGATTTTATTTTTTCTCCTACTCATATCTTATGACCAAAATAAATAAAAACAAGCCACAAACAACCTAATTTATAATCTTTGACAAAATAATTAAAGATTGGGATAATGTTGGCAATTCAAAGGAGAATTGTAATGAACAAAGTAGTGATATTCGTTGATTCTACAGCCGATTTGAATAAAGAACATTATGAGCAAAACGACATTCATGTCGTTCCCTTGTTAGTCAATATTGGTGGAAAAGCATACAAAGATGGTCAAGAAATTGATTCTGATACGCTCTATAAATTAGTAGCTCAACACGGTGAACTTCCGACCACTGCGGCTGTACCACCCTACACATTCGTCGAAGCCTTCAAACCCTTTATTGAAAAAGGATTTGATATTTTTTACGTCGGTATTGGCGGAAAGCTTTCTGCAACCTTACAATCAGTTGTCCTCGCGGCACAAGAATTTGAAGAAGGACGCGTTTATTACTCCGACTCCAACAATCTTTCAAGTGGATCTGGATTGTTGGCTTTAAAAGCTGCCAAGTTTCGTGATGAAGGAAAATCAGCTAAGGAAATCAAGAGTTTAATTGATGAGTTAGCGCCAAAAGTTAACGCTCTATTCGCCATTGAGACCTTAGATTATTTGCATAAGGGTGGACGTTGTAGTGGAACGGCAAAAGTATTAGGAAGATTATTTCATATCCATCCAATTATTAAAGTTACCGACGGAAAATTAATTGTTTATAAGAAACCAAGAGGCAGAATGACAGCAGCCATTGATGAGCTTGCCAAAGAGTTAAAAGGTCATCTTTCCAGTCTCGATATGGATCGTGTAATGATTACTCACGCCGGTGTTGATCAAGTAAATCTTGACTATGCACTAAAGAAATTCGGCGAACTCGTCGATTCTTCGAAAATTGTCGTCACGCAGGCCGGAGGGGTAATATCCTCACATTGTGGCTATGGCACGATTGGCCTTCTTTACCTTCGTAAATAAGAAAAATAGGCGATATTTGCAACAAAAAACGCCGAATTGCGAACTAAACAGTATTTAGTTTAATTGACGGCGTTTTTACTTTTGATATTAAAACCAAGTATCAATTGCTGCCCAGGAAGCATCTCTTAATCCGAATTCTTCTCCCCAGCCATTATAGTAATTTTTATACTCAATAAAAGTATCGTAATGATTACCGGTGTAGAAAACGACCGGCACATCACTTCCGTAATTAGATATCCCCTTAATGGTAAAGACAACGCGAAGGGCGCCACGATTCCAATTTGAAGAATTTGCATATCCTTCGCCACCGATGTCGGCCTCGTAGTAGTTATAATCTAAGCTATATGGTAAGTGATCATAGTTGCTTTCATAAGGACCAGGGAAGATACGGCACGCCTCACCATAAAGGCCATAGCATTCTCGTTTGGCGTTACTATAGCCACCCCTTTCCGTAGAAAAGAAATAGTTTACTGGCGTTTCTTTGAAAGTGACAATATAGGCAGCTACATCTTCCAAATCGGTATAGTATTCACCACGATATAATTCTTTAACGATTTCTCCGTATTGATCATAAACAAAGCCGGTGTCACCTTCACTTGGTTTTGGATTAATCCGATATTCTCCTAAAGGAGGTTCTCCTGGCCCTTCACTTGAAGTTGTTGTATCTGATGGCGATTCATCCGATGATGAAGGAGAAGTGTCAATAGATGAAGTATCAGAAGGTGAGCTATCAGACGCAGTCGGAAAATCACATGAAGAAAGAACCAATAGAGACAAAATGAAAATTGCGTATTTCTTATTCATTGAATTTAAGTTATTGCTATTTTCCTGAAACAGCCAATTTTTTAATTAAGAGACTTGGCGAACTAATTCCTGATAATTGAAGTTCGGGATTGTTGGCAACTTCGCGCACATCCATAAACATATCTAGCAAGTTACCGGCCACAGTGATTAAACTCAATGGTTCTGCAAGTTTACCATCGCGAATCATAAAGCCTTCGGCTTGCAATGAGAAATTGCCCGATTGCGGATTAAGACCGGAATGAAGACCAGCCACACTCGAGATATAAACACCTGTTTTGATTTTAGATAGAAGTTCAGCTTCGGACTTTCTTCCAGGTTTGATGGAAGGGTTGACGAAACTAACGCCAATCTTTGATCCACCGCGATAACCGTTACCAGTTGTGACTTTTCCTTCGCGCTGAGCTGTTTCCAGATTGTATAGATAGGTTTTTAAAATACCTTTTTCAACAATTTTCTTATTGCTTGTTGCCACACCTTCATCATCAAAATAACGGAAGAAGCAGTTCTTTAACAATGGTTGTTCGAGAATAGTTACTTTTTTGCTTGCAACCGGCTGATTCAATTTACCAATGAAGAAAGAAGAGTGCTTTTGGACTTCTTCAGCGTTTGCGCTTTCTAAGTATGGTTCAAGGAAACTCGCGGCGGTCTTTTGATTAAGAACGACAGGGTACTTTTTGCTATCGCATTGTGTGCCGCCTAATTTACGAGTTGCGTCTTCAACAACTTGTTTCACGAATTTGTCGATATCGAGTTCTTTTGGATCGTTTGAAAGCAAAACTTTATAGCCAGTTTTGACTTCTTCGTCCTGCTTGACGACGACAGCGGCGGCGTAGACATAATAATTAGATTTGCTTTTTAAATTTAAACCATATGAATTAACCAAATTGACTTCAACGGCATCTTCAGAATATGAAACAGTTTCAATCTCGATAATTCTGGGATCGGCCTTTTTAAGTTTAGCCTCTATTTCGTAGAGGTTTTTCATTTTTTGATCGATGGAAATAGCGGGAATCTCTTTATTATAGAGATTGCGCTTATGGTATTTTTCACTACCTTTAAAAAGAAGAGCTTTATCGTTTTTCTCGATTACTTTAGCGTTAGCGATAATTTCATTAACTAAATACTCAGGAGTAAAACGATTAACTTTTTCAGTAATAGCTACTCCAAATTTGTCGTTATAAATACCGCGGGCTGACATCGAAAACGATTCGCTTGTCGAATAAGAAGACACTTCCGAATGGAAAAGTTCAAAAGATAGAGAATATTTTTTAGCTGAATAAATTTCGCTAGCTGTAATACCTTTTGATTCTGCTAGTTCAAAGAATTTGCGATGATTCATTTTAATGTTCCTCCTCTTCCGCCGACAAGAATTTCACTAACGCGGATTGTTGGTTGCCCAACATCGGTATAGATATATCCACTGACCGAGCCACACATACCTTGCGCTCTTTGTAAATTGTTACCAACCATATCGATTTTCTTTAAGACATCAGCGCCTGATCCGATAAGGGTCGCGCCACGAACTGGTTCAGCGATTTTTCCATCGCGGATGATATAAGCTTCGCTGACAGCGAAATTGAATTCGCCAGTTGCGGGGTTAACACTACCACCACCCATGGAAGCAGCATAAAGGCCTAACTTTGTCGCGGCAATGATTTCATCGTGTGTGGATTTACCGGCAGCGATGAAAGTGTTCGACATTCTTGATGTCGGTTCGTATTTATACGATTCGCGGCGGCAAGCACCGTTAGCCTTCATTCCCATTCTTCGACCATTAAAGGAGTCGATCAGGAAGGAAGTGCATATGCCATCCTTAATAAGGACATTTCTTTGTGTTTTGTTGCCCTCATCATCGATGTTATTTGATCCCCAACCATTGACGATTGTGCCATCATCAATCGCGGTGACGAGCGGCGATGCGATTTGTTTGCCGAGGCTTTCGGAAAAAACGGAAAGTTTCTTGGCGACAGCGGTGGCTTCAAGAGAATGGCCACAAGCTTCGTGAAAAACGACACCTCCAAAGCCATTACCGATGACGACTGGCATTTTGCCACTCGGACATTCAGCGGCCGTTAACATTTTAATTGCTAGTTCAGCGACGCGTTGAGCGGTTTCTTTTACGCTTATCTTATCGGTGAAGAATTCCATTCCTGCCGTAGCGCCAGGTCCTTCAAAACTAGTTTCGATTTTGCCATTGTCGCTTGCGACTGCCATGAACATCATGCGGCCGCGTTCTTTAAAATCATCAAACCGCTTGCCATCAGAATTATAAATCGTCACATCTTTGTGATTGTTCATAAACGATGTTTGAATGCGGACGATGCGCTTATCGTAAGACGCGATAACGTCATGGGCCTCTTTGAGCAAGGCAATTTTTTCTTCACGAGACACTTCGGTCAGTGGTCTTTGATAGTTGTGGGCGTTTTTAACGCGCACTTTGGAAATTTTTTCCACCGTTATTTGTCTACTACCTTGATAAGACTTGGCAAGTGATGAAGCTAATTTCATCAGCCCTTTACGCGATAAATCATTCGTATATCCATAAACGCTTTGCAGTTTATTTAAAAGGCGAATGCCGGCTCCATAGGTTGTGCTACTGAGAGCTGATTCGGTTTTGCCGTTTTCTAGCATCAAGTAAGACGAGTTGTTTTGTTCTAAGTAAATTTCGGCGAAATCAGCACCAGTCGCGAGACCAGCATTTAAAACATCAATCGCCAAAGATTTTGCAATCATACTTTATCCTCCTTTAATTTCGTGGGAACAATTTTATCATTATTCCTTTGAATAATACACCCTAATACATGTAAAAATGTATAATAATTATATGTTTAATCGGCAATTGTTACAAAAATTAGCAGAAAACTTTAATTCGAAGCGCTTAGCATTCAAAAAAGAAGATATCTCTTTTATCGCTGGAAAAGACACTTTCAAAGGCAAGATGCTGGGTTTTTTAACACAGGACTACTATCGTAGAGAAAAACTCATTAAAGAAGGCGATCTTATCTATGGATATGCTTTTCGAACATGGACAAACGAAATAACCTTTACCAAGCCTTATCCTGTTTGGTTTTTATTTTCGCCCGCTCCAGAATTTTTAGAAAAACCAATGCTATATATGGAAATATTAACCTCATTACAAACAATTGAGCTTCCAAAACATGGCAATAATGACCTTCGAAAACTATTTACGATGCTCAACGCCGAACTCAGTGAGCCGAAATATTACTTGATTCCTGAACCATATGCGCAAGGGCATCTTGTTTATTTGTCGATGATGTATTTGAGGCCTTCGCATAACAATAATTTTCGTTTAGGTGTTAACCCCTTGATTGTCGCTCCGACAATTTCTAAAGAAATTTTACTTTTACCCACTAAATATTGGACTGACGACTTTAAAAAAGCATATTTTGATCTTTGATAACAAAAATTGTTTATCAAATCACTGTAATATTTATAGTCTTGGTTTATTTGTTAACTAGCGATTGAATATTTATGCACTATTTAGGGCCATAGCCTTCTAGACCATCGGGACTCGAAACGCTTCCGTATGCTTTGCAGCTTGTTACGGTTGTGTTGCATTCAGAAGAACTTGCCCAGGCATTCGTGTCTATATATTTAACGTTTTGTCTCCATGCGCAATTAAAAGACAAGCATTTTACATATTGTTTGTTTACTGAAAAATAGACAGCAAATTCAGTCGGAGTAAACGAGATAAGAACCGCTATTTCGTTATCTTCAGATTCAATTGCTTCAGTCGTAAAGTGCTCAGACAAGTCGAATATCTTCCACGCACCATCAGAACAGCTTTGCATACGATATATCCTTGTTGCGCTCGGAGTTGTTGTTGAACCGTCAGGATTTGAATCCTTTGTATCTTGATAGATTATACGGAAATGCGACAAAGATCTATTGCTTATCGTGCTTCCTTCTGTGAGCCCGTTCAATTGGAAAACAGAGCTAACCGACTTGGAAGCGTTTGCTGTTAGTTCACTCAATTTGCTTGTCATTTTTATTTCGACTGTGTAATCACTAATCATTAATCCGCCAGCGTTTTCATATGCATATATTTGCCCTGTTGCTTTTGGAAATGTAATAGTCTTATCTTCACGCACGACAGCAGTGATTACATCAATGTTTTTGACTACTGATCCATCTACAACATTTGCCCTCACGTTGTGGTATTCAAAAGGGCCACCCTCTTCGTTGGCGGTATAACCGATAATTTTCACTGTGTACGAGGTTTCAGCAGCGACATTAGAAATGACATAGTTAGCCTTAGCGTTTGAATAAGTAATAACTCCATCTTTTACCTCTCCACTATCGTCGGATGCTTGAATCCCGATGCTTGTGGCCTCTGCTTCTGACAAATCATTTCCATCAAAAGTAATCACGCCAGATATTTCAAAGTTTGTATCTAGGATAATTTTTATCGTGTTGCTCAAAACCGCCGCGAAAGAAAAAGGGTATTCCACGTCGGGCGTTTCGCTCAGCAATTTGTTATTCCATCTTACTGAGTTGAAAAGAAATCCTTCTCTAAGCACAATTTTGAAGTTAACGAGATCACCATAGTAATAAGCATTATCACCGCGCTCGTATTGGACGCTTGCGCCATTGCTTGTTGATGTCACGTTAAAAGCGGCTTGCTGCCTATCTTCAGAAGACGAATCGCTCGTCGATGACGAATCAGTGTCAGAGACGCCTGGACCTCCATTGCAAGCGGACAAAACAAAAGCACTAAAAATGGCGACATTAATGAATTTCACAAATTTTGACATTGTTATTTCTCCTTATATTTGCACCCATAAATGGAAGATTTTTGATTCGATATTAATATAACATAAATAACTTTGAATCATTAAACTTTTTTACACATAAGGCAAAAAAATAATCAATATGCCAGGAAATTTGTAAAACTAATTTTCTTTTTGAAATATTCTTATTATAATAAGTGAGAATAGGAGCGCGTACAACATGACAAAAAAAACATTATTACTAGTTTCGCCGTTTTTACTTATACCAATCGCTTCATGCTCATTCATAGGGAATTCATTAGAAGGAGGCAGCGATACTATGTCGACGACAGATTCTATCTCCACAAGTAACGATAGTGGGACAACAAGTCAAGATGATGGTAAGGCAGTTATTACTGTGCAAGGTGAAAATGCTACAATTTCATTTGAGTTTAACCAAAATTCATACTACGTTGATGAGAAGGTCAAATTCCGAGCTATGCCTTATGATAATTATACTTTGTTGAGCATAACTCATAATGGAATCGAATTAGAACCAAGCGGCACTAACGCTTTCCCTTACGAATTTACAGCCGAAAAACAAAACAACATCGTTATTAATTCGGTAGAGACATCGTCCGTCATCTCCTCATATGTTTTAGGCAAAGAGGGAGCTTTTATCAATGGCGAGGTCTTGACTAATTTAGTTAATCTTGAAAAAGATTACAATTTACCTTCCGCGCTGTGCGAAGGATATAAGTTTGAAGGCTGGTACGCGAATGATGAATTTACGGGCGAGCCTATTGTCACTATTCCAGCAACCAACAAAAGCGCTTTTACTTTTTATGCAAAATTCAGCGCAGCTACAGCCAAAGTCGTCCTCTTTTCTGGACAATCCAACGCAGTCGGAAACTCGTGGTACGAGAATTTAAAGTTCAGAAATTTAATTTCTGAAGCGGAATATCAAAAATATCTTACAGGATTTCGGAACGCTCAAATTTATTCCTACAATGATGCCGAATCCGGAGATGGCTATCAGTCAGATGATTTCGAAGATGTAAAATTTGGCCAAGGAGCCGACACGAGAAGATTTGGTCCAGAAGTCACAATGGCTGAAACCCTCGGCAAACTCTATCCTAATGAAATAGTTTATATTCTGAAAATGACCCGCGGCGGCGCGAGGTTAAAAGACGAATTTCTCAGCCCCTCATCATTTGTCTTTGGCGGCCCCCTTTATTATCAGATGATAGGCCGCTTCGACAATGGTTTAAAAATCCTCGAAGGGAGAGGACTTACCCCAGAAATATCATCATTTATATGGATTCAAGGCGAATCGGACGCTAGCAGCTATGCTGATGATTACTATTCATTGCAGGTAAATTTATTTGATGACATTCGCGAAAGATACGCATCGTATGCATCTGGAAACGGAATTAGCGTCATCCAACTTGGCGTTCCTGATTTCTTTACAAATTACGCCACTGTCAATAAAGCCAAAGATGATTATGCAAAAAAATCGAATATCGCATATTTTATACCTGTTGATACCTTCCATTACAATCAGGAAGGTGAACCAAATCCTGTGACGGGTGAGATAACCTCAGTCGATAATTATCACTATGATTCTGAATCATCTCTCAAAATGGGTGAAGAGATCGGTGCAAAGGTTGCTGAGATTCTTAAAGAAGAAGCGAGAACAATCACCGATCCAGACAAAGGACAATACACCTCATCTTTAAAAACAGCAGCCGATCTATTTGATAATCACGATGCGACTTTTGCTGGTGAAGGCGCTATCAAATCAGTTGATGTGGCTGCTGAAGGCAACTATGTTGTAGCTGAAGTAGTAAAGGCCTATTCAACAACATCCAAATGGACAGACTTTTCGCTTTCTTTGGATGGAACTTCAGGGTACGCCGATAGCAAGTACGTTAAATTCGAATATAGTTTTGTTGGACGAAGCGCGTCCGTGACGATCAACGGCGAAAAAACGTGGATTCCGTTCGGCAGCGCAGCCAAAGGAGTCTATATGACAATTCCCAATGGTTTTCCGGAAGAAGGGGAGTTAGTTTCCATCCTCTTCGCAATCGATGTGACGAAGTTTGCCATGACTCAACCGGCTCAATACCTTGGCGTATCTGATGGAACTGATGCCGCATGCGATTATTCAACTGCGACATTTAAAAAGCTGACATTGGTCAATAGCTATTATACATACGACGGCTCTCCATACACTCCAACATCAGTTGATCCCGGTAAAGGAGAAGGAGTCGCGATAAAGAACGCTCTATTAAATACACCGTATATTTCGTATACAGCAACGACATCCTACAAAGGCATTGCCCTAACTCAAGATACAAATAATATCTATGTTAAAGTTAAGCGCTCATTAAGCGGCAGCTGCGCGATAAATTTGTTAATCAATGGTTATGGTTTAGAAGGGTATTTCTTTTCTTCTGGAGAGTTTTATGTCAGTGTTGGCCACTTGCTAG
>JAEWLX010000087.1 GCA_023457325.1 Bacillota bacterium
AAAGCTCATCTTATATGGCTTCAGTCAGTTCATCTTTTAGCATAGATAAACAAAGCATTACGACCTTAAGCAACGATACGGTCGAATTGACTCTTGGCGGAGAAACGGGAGCGTGGACTCTAGAAAATAGTGATGAGAGTATGTTAGGAAGAACAGCAAATAAAAGCATCAAGTGGGACGACGGAACTATGACTTGGTCAATTGCTATTTCTGGCCAAGATGCAACAATTGCTCCGACAGGTACGTCAGGTGAAAGAATTCTTTACAACACCAGCGCTCCACGTTTTACAACTTATACTTCGGCCGTCAGTTCAACAATGCTCTTGCCGCAGATATATCGCTTTGTCGATAGCGGTGATACCGATGTTGTCGAAGAAGTGTATGAATATGTATCTTTGTTTATGTCAACAACAGCGTCTGAATGCTTAGCGCTTGATGTTAAAGCGAGCACGTGGACAACATTAAAAAATAATTATGTTGGTATCAGTGATGCCGCTAAAGACTATCTTTACGAACATTCGGAGATTGATAGTGCAATTGTCGCTATGATCGAGCGTTATGCGGTTATTATCAACAAATATGGCTATGATAATTTTTTGAGTGACGCCAGTGGCAATTTGGTCTTGATGGCTTTCGACAACAATCACCTTGTCCTTATCCCTGATCAAACCATTATCGGTATTTCGATAATTGTTGTTTTAAATTTGATTATTATTGCCGTTGTAATTACATTAGTCAGCCGTAAAAAAGCCAATTCAAGGCACTAACTTCGTTATAAATACTTCGATTGTTACAAAATGTGCGAAACGTTACATTATTGAGTATTTTGTCAATCACATCTTACATCTATAGTCTTTTAAATATACAATTTAATATATGCACATGAGAAATGTGAAAATGGCAGATTTAGCGATGAACCTAGCCGTTTTTCTTTTTGCTTTGATTGGCGTTTTGACTACATCGTTTGCTACATCGGGTTTAATGAGTGGATTCTCGCTTCTATATTACACTGTACAAAGTAATATTTGGATTGGTGTGACATGCCTTGTTTTCGCTTTATTAAAAATTATTAGTTATAAAAGGGAAAATAGTTTAATACCTGCGTGGTTATATGTTACTAAATACATTTTTGTGGTCGCGATTACTTTGACGATGGTCGTTTTTTGGTTTCTTCTTGCTCCAACTTTAGAACTTCCTTCGTATTTAGTGTCGCCGAGTAATCTTTTTGCCCACACTCTAACCCCGATTACAGCTATAATTTCCTTTTTGCTTTTTGATAGTCGTGAATATCGACTAATTAAGAAGCACGCTTTCTTGTCTTTAGTGACGCCTTTATACTATATTGCTTTTGCCCTTATTGCCTCTATAAGTGGCGTGATGTTTCATACTTTCCGCATGCCGTATTTTTTCATTGATTATTATCAATTTGGTTGGTTCAATTTATTTACTTTTTCGAGCGAATATGGCTTTTCCTCATTTGGCGTTTTCTACTGGATAATAATTATTAGTCTCTTCATTTTCTTAATGGGACTTGGCTACGTTTATCTAAATAATTGGTTTTATCAAAAAGTTCGACGAAATCAAAGCATTTCAAAAGAAACCACATAATATTTGTCTTATAATGTCTTTTGTTTTTTTATAGGAGGATTGCTTATGAGCATCTATCAAATAAGTGTCGAAACCGCCGATCAACAAAAAGTCACATTAGAAAAATATCGCGGTCAAGTATTGCTGATTGTCAACACGGCCACTAAGTGTATGTTTACGCCTCAGTATGAGGGACTACAATCGCTTTATGATCAATTTCATGAGCGGGGTTTTGAAATACTTGATTTCCCATGCAATCAGTTCGCCAATCAGGCCCCGCAAAGCGATGAGGAAATAGCTAAGTTCTGCAGTTTAGAATATAAGACGACCTTTCCTCGTTTTGCCAAAACTAATGTTAATGGACCAGATGAAAACCTTCTCTTTACGATGTTAAAGAAGTCTTTAGGTGGATTTTTGTCGCCGAGAATTAAATGGAATTTTACTAAATTTTTAGTTGATCGTAACGGAAAAATGGTTCGCCGTTATGGGCCGAACGTAAAGCCAACGCGCATCGCTCGCGATATCGAAAAGATTCTTTAATTTTAAGAAAGGAAGTAACATGTTTTTAGCTTGGAAAGAGATTAAACACTCAAAAGGTAAATTCGCCTTAATTATGGCCGTTGTCGCTCTCGTTAGTTATCTTGTTTATTTTTTAACTTCATTAGCTTATGGTCTTGCCTCATCTTATACAAACGGGATTACCAAATGGGAAGCAGACAACATTGTTTTGACTCAAGAGTCAAATGACAATATTTTGATGTCGCGGATGGCTGATAATACAGACGTGGAGACTGATGATTATGATCTGTTAGCCGTCGAGGGACAAAAAGCCAAACTAGGCATTTTTATGGCTGTCGTTAAAGACACGACACCTGCTTCCGGAATTGATGATACACGGGCCGACGTTTATGTTTTTGGCGTCGATAGTAATAGCTTTCTTAATCCTATTACCGGCCTAACCTTAAATGATGATGAAGTTATTGCCGATGTTTCGATAAAGGAACAAGGATATGAAGTTAATGACTTTATTTCTGTTTCTGGGGCCGATAATTTAGAGTGGAAAATTGTTGCTTTTACCGAAAAATCAACTTATCAAACTGCGCCCATTTTATATATGAATCTTGCAACCTGGCAAAACTATCGCTATTACGGGCAAACCCTTCCTGATTTTTTGTCACTATTTAATGCGATTGTCGTTCGTGGCGACATAACTGGTCTTCCTAAAACCTATCTTTCTTATCCAATCAATGACTTTATCAACAGTTTGCCTGGATATACGGCTCAAGTTCTTACTTTTAGTGTCATGATTGGCTTTTTAATTGTTATAGTTGCTTTCGTTCTTGGCATCTTTATTTATGTTTTAACGATCCAAAAAACACCGATGTTTGGTGTGATGAAAGCACAAGGTATTTCAAATAGCTACATTGCTGGTTCAGTTGTCAGTCAGACGTTTATCCTAACTATTATCGGCATTCTTATTGGCCTTATTCTGACCATTGTTTCCGGCCTCTTCTTGGCGGGAATTGTTCCTTTTGCCTTTAATCCATTATTTTACGTCGTAATTACATTAGCGTTTATTACTTTTGCGATTGTCGGTGGTCTTTTCTCGGTTCGCGCCGTCTTGAAGATTGACCCATTAAGAGCTATTAGTTGAGGAACAAAAGATGAAAACATTAATTGAAATGCAACAGATTACAAAAGATTTTCTGCAAGGTGATGATGTCGTTCATGCCCTTAAGGAAACTAATTTTAAGGCATACGAAGGCGAATTGGTCGCCATCATCGGTCCATCTGGTTCGGGTAAGTCAACTTTCCTGACGATTATCGGCGGTCTACAAACACCGACGACCGGCCGTGTTCTCATTAACGGTCAACCTTTTAGCCAACTGAATATTAAAGAGCGTTCAAAGGTGCGCTTTGATAAAATCGGTTTTATTCTTCAAGCCTCAAACCTTATTCCCTTCTTGTCCGTTTCTGATCAGATGTTCCTTCACAATCGCATAAGTCGTCGTCCCCGCAGTTTGGAGCGCATTGAAGAACTTTATCAACGCCTCGATATTAAGAAACTAAGCCATAAGTATCCAAGCGAATTATCGGGAGGAGAACGGCAAAGAGTCGCGATAGCAAAAGCTTTGTATCACGATCCAGTTGTCATTCTTGCCGATGAGCCAACCGCAAGTCTAGATACAAATCGCGCTTTTGAAGTTATTAAATTGCTCGCCAAGCAGACGAAAGAACAAAAAAAGGCGACCATCATGGTCACTCACGATGAACGCCTGACCGAGTTTTGTGACAAGGTCTATGTTATTGTTGATGGCGTTATGACACAGAGAAAGTAGTCTTACTTAGTAACGAACTCATAAATAATTGTTTCTTGATAATCAACACCGGCTTTTAAAAGGCCGGTTTTTTCTTGGCCAAACGACTGATTAATCGCGTTTGGAAAATACTGGGGTTCAAGTGCCAATGCCTCATATCGATTTAATTGATGTCCGTTATTAACGATTACCGATGGGAGATAGTTTCCGGAATAGAAGACGACGCACGGATAACTTGAATAGATGTTTAAACGAACATCTTCCGCATTATTAATAAGTGAGATTGAACATTTTACTAAAGAAGCGTTATCGAGAATATAGGGGTGATCATAGCCATTCGCGCAGGCAATGAGTGTTTGATCCGTGATTTGTGATCCGATTCTCTTTTCCTTGCGAAAATCCATGACCTTATTTACGGGACTAATTCCAACTGGGAGTATTTCGTGGTTTACTTCGCCATAGATTGAGGCATCGATGAGTAATTTATGATCAAGAATCGTTCCCTTGCCATCTAGGTTGAAGTATGTGTGATTTGTCAAATTACATATTGTATCAGCGTCACTTTTTGCAAAGTAACGGATTTCAAGTTTGTTAACACGAGCGTGAAGATAGTAGGTGA
>JAEWLX010000088.1 GCA_023457325.1 Bacillota bacterium
CAGTAAGGTTGATGGGCATACTTATATTCATGAAACCGGACACTTGCTCGGTTTAGATGATTATTATAACTATGATGATGATAGTTCTTACAAGCCAACTGGCGGTATCGACATGATGGATTATAACGTTACCGACCATAATGTCTGGTCAAAGATGGCGCTGGGATGGGTAAAACCATATGTTGTTACCGGCAATGCGGAGATTACAATTAATCCTGCGGAGAGTAGTGGCGACGCCATTTTAATTGCCGATAGTTGGAATGGAACATCATTTGATGAATTTATGATGCTTGAATTATATACACCGACTGGTTTAAATGCATTGGACTCACAAACCGCTTATAACGGTAGTTATCCTCGCGGTTATACCACTTATGGTGTGAGACTTTACCATGTTGACGCCCGAATTGGAAAATTCACTTATAGTTCTTCGGTTGGATGGTATTTCAATGGCTACTTCGAACCCACATCACTTTATTTATCTGGAAACAATTATTATGGTGTTGCTCATTCAAATACGCCTTCGTTTAGCGCTGATGAAGAATATCGTCTCATTCACATGATTCAAGCTGGCGGCACAAATACTTTTGACACCGGTAGCAATGGTTCAAACGCCGATTTATTTACGACCGGACAAACATTCTCGATGTCTACTTATGGTTCTCAATTCTTTAAGAATAATACATTGCTAAACAATGGTAATCCCCTTGGTTATACCATTCAATTTGTCAATGTCAGCGCTACTTCGGCAACGATTCGTATTTTAGTCGCCTAATTTTGTGCATATCTTCTTAAAAGCGACCGCCTAAATGGCGGCCGCTTTTCTATTGCTATTTGTGTTTTTTTATCCGTAAGTACGGCCACTCGCTTTCTCGTTTTTGATAAGAGATGATATTGGCATTGCGAATAATTCCTTGTTCAATATCCACCGCTTTTTCTAAAACGAGAGAGCCAACATAAGTATCGTGATCAAGGATATACTGGAGATGAGGAAATAACGCTTTGCTTATTTCATAAGATGCTGCTTCAAAGAAATAACTTGGGCTATGATTAACTCCATAATAGATAATCTTACCTATTTGAAAAATCGGTTCGTCAAACGAAGTCGGTCGAGCAAACTCAAAACCCATTTTTTCATCACAGCTAACATCGATAATTAAAGTTTTTTTGCTAAAACCTTGTGCTTCTTCATTTGTAATGAACATTTTCGGCTTTAAGGGGTTTTGCAAAATACAATTAACGATAATGTCGTATTGCGATAACTCTTGTGCCGCTGATTGTCCTTCCATTTCAACAACATGATTATGGGCGTGGTATTTTTTGAAGACTAGTCGATTATCATCAGCTTTGATTTGCGAGCGACTGCGCTGAGAATAGACATTTACTTCCTCGGCGCCAAGACCTAGCAAAGCCTTGATTGCGCCTTTGCCAGTCGAGCCATAACCGATGACGGCAACTTTCTTGCCATTGCCATACGATCCGGCCGTCATGCCCGCAAGAGTTAGACCGTGAATTACTGAGGCATAGCCCGCTAACTCGTTGTTGCGATGAAAAACATGCTGCCCTTTTTCTTCACTTTCCCAGGCAAACATATGTTCCCAAGCAATTAATGTCATTTTCTTTTTTATGGCAACATCGACTATGCTCGGTGTCTGGACACAATGCGGCCAGCCCCAGAGAATTTGATTTTCTTTAAAATGCTTATAATCAGCTCGTTCCGGTTTAGGTAGTATTACTAAGTCAGCCTTCTTAAAAACTTCTTCGCGCTTAAGAATAGTAACTTTTTTGTCTTTAAGACTATCAATACCGGGATAGCCTTTTTCAAACACTATTTTATGTAATTGATCTTGTCGTAATTTGTTCACGTGCTTGATATGCACGGGATAACGTTTTTCATTTGCCTTGTTCGATGTGTATAGAAGTCCTATCTTCATTAATCTTCCTCCTTGATAAACCCTCATTTGTTATATAAAAAGCACCACAAATAAATTTGTGATGCCATTATAACATGTAATGTTTAAATGATGAAAATAGTGAGGCTTAGGCAGCTGGTTGCATCGCACCAAACAAAACGAGCCATGCCAAAATGCTTTTGGCGACAAGAGACAAAATGATATAGACTCTCTCACCATAAAGATAGTTCGCCCATTTACCAACTTTCAAATACTGCAAAATCATATTGACAGGGAAAGTGTTAAAGGCGACAAAATAAGTCCCGACAATCGCCCATACAAACCATGGGACTTGATCGAAGTTACCAGTGCCAAACATATAAATAAGAATAACGACCCAAGGAGCGATGCCGGCGAGTGAACCCCAAACAAAGGGACCCCACTTTAAATTCTTTTTATCGGCACCCGCGTTAAGCTGTTCCATAACAAGACCGAAGAGGTTCATCGAAGCATTAACAACAAAGATGAGAATTAATGATGCAATGTCTTTAACGCCAAAAAGGGTAGAAATTAAGACAATCATGATTGAACTGCTTAAGGCATATTCAAACCAACGGAAACGGTTAATACCTTTTCCTAAGTCATTTTCATAAATATGATAAGTTGGATTAGGAAGAGAGATTAATGCATGCGCACCTGCTGATATAAATAAGAAAAGAGATACGAGTACACCAAAAGGCAAAGCGAACAAGACTTTTGATTCAACAACTAAAATTTGTTGAACGGGATCAAAGGCGACAAAGAATTGAACAATATCAGGCTGGAATTCAGCGATTTTTTGAATTACGGTGCCAGCCAAAATCAGCATAGCAATCGCTTGAACAAGGTGCAAAACACCCATGATGACATTGAAACGACGTAGGCGGTTCATTTCCGTTTTTCCTCGCATAAAGGCGAAGTAGCTTTCCATAGATTGTCCTCCTTATGGATATACTATAATTTTACTTTTTTTACACATGTAAAGTAAATATACCTGCTCTCATTATTAAACAAGAAATAATTGAGTTTGGTTGGGTTTAAAAAAATCCACTAATACATTTGATATTAGGAGGATCCTACAAGAAAAATGTTTGAAACAAAAGATAATATTATCACTACAAATTTCCACATAATCACACATTTTTTCTAACTCCCAAATTCTTTGGGTGGTCAATTTTATATTAATAATGTATACTTGCACAAAGGTGCGCATTATGAAAATAAAAACATTTAAATTACTAACCATCGCCTTGGCGTTGCTTGTCTCTTCTTGTAC
>JAEWLX010000089.1 GCA_023457325.1 Bacillota bacterium
CTTTGTTTGTTGTCACTGGACCGCGAAAACTTATTTGGGCAAAAGAACTTGTAGAGGAATACATGAATGAAGTGGGAGCAGTTAAAGACGAAAATTATATACCACAAGACTATAGGGTAGATAGAAAAACCACTAAAGAACTTATTGAAAAGGGTCTTATTAAAACAGCTATATTAAATGAAACTTATAAAAAAATAATCGACGGAGAGGAATAAAAAATGGATCCCATTGTCAAGCTTGTCTTAAATTAGTATTTATTAGTTTTAAAAGACAAAACCGATTAATGGATAAATTAAATCTGTTTAGGATTAATAATGCAGCGGTATGAACTTTTATAGTGAAGGGATCACTAATATCTATTAATTATTATAATTCTTATTAAAACAACTTTACTTTGCAGAGTTATAGCAGTTTAGTAATCATAAGCACATACAAATCAGACACGAACTTAAAAGTTTACACAGAAGACCAAAAAAAGACCAGAAACGACACGAATTTGCAAAAGTATAGTAATGTTATTACTATAGACTTATTGCCTATGCCTTATAGCAAGTCGATGGCACCATCCTTAATAGAGCCTTAAAAAATAGATGGGATGAGTTTACTGCTGCACTATTGAATGTAAAAACATTGATGGAATCTGTAGGATTGGATTTAACTAGGTTCTCTTCTTCGTGGAACGTAATTGTTCCAGTCGTATATTTTGTGTTTTGGAACAGTGAATCCTACTTAAATTACGCAGAAGATGTAAAAAAATATATTTTAAGAAGTATTTTATTTAAGTACTATGCTTCTGGTACAACGGGCAAATTAAAACAGATGAGGGATAACATAAATCAAAACGACTATATTTTATCAGTACAGTCAATCGATTTGATTCCTGGTTTACATCTGACTAATAACATGGTCGAAGATATAATGCTTGAAGAAAAAGGAAGTCGTGTTGTGAGTGAAGCTCTATTCTATTTAGGTGCTGACTGGTGTGTTAATTCAAATTACGACCTGGATCACTTACATCCGTCTATTTCATTTGAGAGATTACCGGCCGGGGTAAACCAGAATGATTGGAGACAATGGTCTAAATTAAAAAATAAATTACCAAACTTACATTTGTATGCGCCAACGTTAAATATTGCTAAAAGTGACTATCCACTTGACCAATTTGTTGGAATGATGAACCAAGCACAAAAGGACACTTTTTATTACCAAGGAATTATCCCGGTAAATCAATCTTTAGCGATTATAAATTTTGGTGATTTTTATGAAGAAAGAAAGAACGAATTAGTTAGAAGAATAACTGAATTGCTATAAAAAAACATCATATTTTAGGGTTCAACCAATTATGTGTAAGTAAACAAGTGCCTACCGGTATCGAACTAAAAATGGGTATACAGACGCCCAGAAACGCCCAGAAACGCCCAGTTAGGTCAAAAATTTACCAGTTATGTTTTTTGGGTAAAAAAATCCATGCCTTTATGTGTGTGATTGGCACCATCTCTAATTTTGTTTAAAGTGCTGATATAATCGGCATTTTTTTATATCGTAGGAATATTGCATATAGACACACGGATTTTCAGTCCGTTGCTCTATAAGAAATATGTTATCTAAATCTACGCTTGCCAACATTAACATTACTTTACAAGTAGTGTCTCAATTATATAAACTATCTATAATTCAATTGTTATAATTTATATATCATCACACTGAGGGTGTTTTTATTATATTAATAAGGAGGTAGCAAATGACGATTAAACGAAATGTATTATTAAATCCTGGACCAGCGACCACAACCGATACTGTTAAGGCTTCGCTTATGGCGCCTGATATGTGCCACCGCGAACAAGATTTTGTCGATGTTATCGAAAAGCTTAGAAAAGATCTTGTCACAATCGCAAAAGGAAACGATAAGGATCATGTCGCGGTTTTATTTTCGGGCTCAGGAACTATTAATATGGACGTGGCACTAAATTCATTGCTACCCGAAGGAAAGAAAGTATTGATTGTTAATAATGGCGCTTACTCATCAAGAGCGGTGGACATTGCTAAATTTTACAACCTTCAATATATCGAACTTAAGTTAGATTTCTCATCTGCAGTTGATCTTAATGAAGTAAGAAAAGTTTTTGCTAGCAACCAAGATATTGCCCTTGTTTATACGACTCATCATGAAACAGGTTCGGGCATTTTAAATGATCTTCGCGGCATTGGTAAAATCGCTCACGAAAATGGCGCTGTTTTTGTCGCCGATACTACTTCATCGTTTGCCTTAGTCCCCATTGATATTGTTAATGATAATGTCGATTTTATCCTTGCTTCTGCCCAAAAGGGAATTGCTGCAATGCCGGGATTATCCTTTATTATTGGGCGAAGAGATATTATCGAAAAATCAAAAGATTATCCTAAGCGTTCTTATTACTGCAATTTATATCGTCAGTACTATCATTTTGAATATAATGGCGAAATGCAGTTTACGCCACCCGTTCAACTTGTCTATGCTGCCGCTCAAGGCGTCAAAGAATATTTCCTTGAAGGCGCCGAAAAGAAATATCAACGCATCCTTCGCATTAATAATGCGGTTCACGATGGTTTAAAGCGACTCGGCTTTCAAGAAACAATTAAACGTGAGCATCAAGGCCCGCTGGTTGTCTCTGTTTTATATCCAAATGATACGAACTGGGATTTTAAAAAAGTTCATGACTATTGTTATCAAAGAGGCTTTATTTTGTTTCCTCGTCCTGTTGGTGGTATTCCTGCCTTTCGCATCGGCGCCTTAGGCGCAATTGATGTCAAAGACATTGAAAACTTTTTTATTATCTTACGGGAAGCCTTATTATCGTTTAAGATAGAAGTACCTGTTCGCTACTAGGAGCTCATATGAAAAAATTTCACCTGACGGATACTTATGCTCTAATTAACTTTGATGCCTCATTATGCGACTCCGAAGTTAGCGTTTTGCAATCGAAGAGTTTTGCACAACTTCTTAGCCAGTTTATTAATAAACTAAAAAATGATAATGATGAGACGATGAATAGTCTTAAGGGCATTAAGATCGAACAATTTCTTGATGCTTATAAACTTCTATATGTCTTTCCTTTTGACGATATTTATAAAAATAATCCTTCGCTTCATAAACTACTTAATAAGCGCGAGGATTTCTATCATTTTACCGAGATGTTTTATGATTATTGGCGAAACATTCAGCGCTTTGGTTTAATGGCCTCATCGCATTTATATCAACAAAGCGCGAAGGCTCCTGATTTAATAACAACGATTGATAACTTTAATAATCTTATTCTTTCTTTGTATCGTGGTGTCTCAACTAATCTTTTGGGCGAACAATTTAATGTCTACCGTCAGCTTCCGGCTGGGGTGAACGCTAATTTACTTTATGTTCATCACCGTGTTCCATATTCATTTGAATATAACAATCTACAAAACATTGCCTTCGTAAGCAAAATCGTGACAAGACCTCCCTTTATTGCCTACACGAAAAGCAATACGCGTTCGGGTATATTTAAAGAGATTTTGGAAAATCCTGTTAGCAAACTCGTCATTTCCAAACTACACTTTTTTGCTTTTCCAATTAAAATTGGACCGCTATTAGCGTATGTCTATATTCATCGCGATTTCTTACATGAGGGGATTGGTTTATCAAACTTATTTGAGATTGCCTCATTTGACGAAATCAAAGATCGAAAACCTGACATCGTCTACTTATATGGTATTGGCGAGACAGAATACGATTGCACCTATCATCATGATAAGGAAAATAATCTTTATCTTGGTTTTGTAAGTCGCCTTGATAAAAACGATTACTTTGGCTATCTAAAAAAGATGCTTTTAACCTTACATAATTTGTATATGATTGATCAGAAGAAGCTTCCGATTCATGGGGCGATGGTTTCGATTACATTGAAAAACGATGAGACGAAAAACGTCGTCATCGTCGGCGATAGCGGAGCGGGAAAATCAGAGACGCTTGAGGCCCTTCGCATTATCGGTCATGACTATATTAAACAAATGAAAATCGTCTTTGACGATATGGGCACTTTCTTAAAGAAAGATGGCAAGGTTTATGCGATTGGAACGGAAATCGGCGCTTTTGTTCGCCTCGATGATTTAGAAGCAGGATATGCCTATCAAAAAATTGACCGCGCCATCTTTTTAAATCCCGATCAAGTTAATGCTCGTGTTGTCCTTCCGGTTACTACTTATAAATTTATTACGAGTAACCACCGCGTCGATATGCTTTTATACGCCAACAATTATAGTGAAGTCGATAGCGGTCTAAGATTAATAAATAATCTTGATGGTGCGATTGATATTTTCCGCAATGGTCAAAGAAAAGCCAAAGGCACGACTAGCGAGGTTGGTCTCGTCAGTTCTTACTTCGCTAATCCTTTTGGTCCCGTGCAAAGAAAAGAGCAAACCGAAGTCTTATTGCTCGAGTATTTTAAATTATTAAAAAAAGAAAAGGCGACAATTGGCGAGTTATATACAAAACTTGCTGTTTCAGGACAAGAAAAAAGTGGCCCACAAGAAGCAGCCCGTATCTTACTAAAATACTTGCTTGATAAATAAAAAAGGAAATACGATTCGTTGTGGCAATCACTAATAGAAATATCCGTTCTTTTCATTCGCGCTTATATTTGATAGAATTTTAACGTTGCAGTAATAAACAAATGATAACAATCAAACAAGTAAAGACGCGCAAAATGCGTCATCAATTCGTTTCCTTTCCCTTAGAGTTATACAAAGGCAATCCATATTTCGTTCCCCCATTATATGGCGACGAGATGAAAGTCTTTTCAAAGAAAAACGCTTATTATAAAACATCAATTTCTTCTTTTTTTCTTGCTTATGATGGTGACAAGGTGGTCGGAAGAATATCGGGCATCATTCAAAACCAAAGTAATCAAAAGAACGGCGAGAGAAGAGCTCGTTTTACTCGCTTTGATGCGATTGATAATCAAGAAGTTGCCAATCTCCTTTTTAAAGCTGTAGAGCAGTGGGCATTCGATAATGGCATGGAACATATATGTGGTCCCCTCGGTTATAGCGATTTAGAAAGAGAAGGGCTTTTGATTGAAGGTTTTGACCATATCGCGACTTTTGAAGAACAATATAACTATGATTACTACGGTAAGTTAATCGAAAACTGCGGGTACGAAAAAGAAATAGACTGGCTGGAGTACAAACTATATCGTCCCGAGCGTCTTGATCCAACTTTAGATCGCATCGCTGATGCGGCGATGGAAAAGTTTCATCTTCATATCGGAACAGGTAAAAATAAACGCAAGTATATTAATAAATATAAAGATGGCATTTTTCATTGTCTTGACGAAGGTTATAAGGAACTATATGGAACCGTGCCGTTTACCAAAGAAATGAAACAGCAAATCATCACTCAGTTTATGTATCTCCTTAGTTTAAAATTCATGATCACCGTTTGCGATGAACAAGAAAACGTCATCGCTTTTGGTCTTTCCGTTCCCTCGCTTGGTCCGGCTTTTCAAGAAAGCGGTGGACGGCTTAACTTAAAAACGATTCGTAAGATGCTTAAAATTTTAAGAAAGCCCGATGTTATCGATTTAGGTCTCATCGCCGTTTTACCTAATTATCAATCATTAGGCGTTAATGCCATTATTCTTCGCCATCTCATTCAGGGGATGATTCGCGAAAACATTTCTTATTGTGAAACAAATCTAAATTTAGAAAATAATACCAAAGTACAAGCACAGTGGAAATTCTTTCCTAAAGAACAACATAAAAAGCGCCGCAGTTACCTTAAAAAAATAGTAAGTTAGTCGCCTTTAAAACAAATAAATATTATTACATCTTCTTTTTTCGTGTTTTAATGAAAGTAACATAAACCATGGGAGGGAATATGGAG
>JAEWLX010000090.1 GCA_023457325.1 Bacillota bacterium
CACTTCCAACCTTTCTTTTCTTTTTCGGGGCGATTTGGCACACCAGCAAAAACAGGAGCGAACCATTTAACATATTTAAAAAGCATAATAAAAGTAACGGCGGAAGCGATGGCTAAAAGCATTGCCACGAAAACTAGTGTTTCTTTAATTAGAAATGTTTGATTATTCATATCAATTGATAATGAAACACCATTTGCACTACTGACCCATTGTAGAGTATCGGCGATGGCCTGTTTACTATGAGTTAGCAACCTGTGGTTGGTATTATATAAATTTCTTCTAACGGATGTCCCAAGAACAAAATTTTCGTTAAAGGTTTTATTCCAAGTAGGTTCTTCTCCAACACCTGGGAATAAGAAATTTATTGATGGTTCACCATTAATAACTAAGTCGCCATTTGGCGGCAATTGATAATCTCTAAACATATTGAATTCATCGTATTTAGCCGATAACAAGAGCGGATTGTTCCAATATACATCAGCCACGCTATCTTGATCAGTGTCATAGGCCATACGACCATCTATGTCACGTATGGTTTTAAATATCTCACCAGCTTGTAAAATTGTCGCTCGGGGCGTGACGTCAACGCCTTCTATCTCAGCACCACACATAGCCGCGGAAACCGACCACGCCGCCCATGTGCCCATCGAGTGTCCTGTAACGGCCATTTTTGTCTTATCAACAAACTCTTGCGTGGCCAGCCACGAATAAGCAGCAATTCCACCCATCGAAGCGTCTTTAATGTAGTTTTCATCAGCCAAGACATCACCTGTTTCTTCATCTATCGATTTTGAGTACTTGTCAATAAAGAAATCGACGTTTGAAAAGTTCATCATGATTTTGTAACGATTCGGGCCACTTATAAACGCATAAGTATTATCTTCTTCAGAGTCCCAGCCGTAGTTAACATTACTAACTTTATGATTGACCCAACCCCTTGAGGCGATCCCCGTCGTTGTTGCGCCATGGCCAAATTCATCGATTGCTAAAGCAACATAGCCATGTCTGGCAAATTCAATGGCGAAACCAGCACTTGTTTCATGGTCGTTTTGATAGCCGTGTAAAAGCAAAACAGCCGGAGCAGGATTGTCCTGGCTGGCGCTTTCGGGAACGTAAAGTTTGTAGCCTAATGAGTAATTGTCGCCATCGACTGTTTGCGAAGCTAACATACCACTAGTTACATTCACTCGACCCCAATCTTTTTGGACACCATCGCCAAGACCAACACACAAAATTGTCGCTAATAAAAAGGAGCCTAAAAGAATAAGCGGTTTCTTGGCTCTTTGCATGTAGCGAGAAATCTCTGCAAAAAAAGGTTTAACATTATTCATAACCAATTCCCCTAAAATTTATTAATCTATATAAATTATATGCATATTTATTCGACAATTTGTAAATAATCGCAAAAAGTAGCTAAAATAGTAATAATGAAAATAATCATCGCTTCGGATTCGTTCAAAGGCACATTATCATCGCTGGATATTTGCCGTCTTTTCAAAGAAGAATTACAGCACTATCCATCGGTTAGTGCTCATTACGTTCCGATCGCCGATGGCGGAGAAGGATCTTTACAAGCCATTGCCCAATCAAGCAAAGGACGTTACATCTCTCTCGAAACAAAAAATCCATATTTTAAGAACATAGAAACTCAGTATTTCATTGATAACAATAATGTCGCTTATTTTGAAACCGCTTCGTGCGCAGGTCTTTGTTTAATTAAGAAACTCAACCCCGCAAAGACAACAACTTTTGGATTGGGACAACAAGTTCTTGATGGACTCAAAAAAGGTTGTAAAAAGTTTTATATCTTTTTAGGGGGTAGCGCCACAAACGATGGTGGATGTGGACTATTTTCGGCTTTAGGTAGCAAATTTTATGACAAAAACGGCAAGCAATTTATTCCTACTGGCGGAACGCTTATTAACATTTCTCAAATCGATAATTCAGCGACTGAAAAACTTTTAAAAGACGTGCAGATCATCGCTTTGTGTGATGTAACTAATCCGCTTTATGGTCCAAATGGAGCGGCTTACGTATATGCCCCTCAAAAAGGCGCAGACAGCAAGATGAGTGTTAGTTTAGATCAAGGTCTAGAGAATCTTTCTAAGGTTATAAAAAAAGACCTAGGCTTAGATATTTCTAATGTCCAAGGATCAGGAGCAGCCGGAGGTCTCGGTGGAGGTCTTATGGCCTTTGGCAATGGCCAACTTCAATCAGGAATCGATACGATTTTAAACATTCTTAATTTTGATAGCATTATTTCTGATGCAGACTATATCATATCTGGCGAGGGCAAATTAGATAAGCAATCGCTCGCGGGCAAGGCCATTAAAGGCATTGCTTCAAGATGCCAAAAGTATGGCAAGAAACTATTTCTTATCGTTGGTACTTCGGAATTGTCGCTTAAAGAAGTACAGTCACAATTTTCTTGTGTTGAAGAAATTATTGAAACAAACGCCCACCATCTACCTTTTGAAAATATTAAAAAATGTGCGCCACAACAATATAAAGAAGCCATTGTCACCCTTTTGAAAAGAATATAAAAGACTAGTCTGATATTGAAATATTGCAAAAAAATAAGTGAATAATAATTCGACGATATTCATCAGATTTTGAACTCAATACCTTTTGCGTTCATAGAAGTTAAAGACAAAAAAGCCGATAAAATCGGCGTTTATTACTCAATGTGTAAGTGTGCCAAGTTTGATACAAGGAACACTTTTTGACAAGTAGTGTCACTTTTTAAGTGTCAGTATCACCTT
>JAEWLX010000091.1 GCA_023457325.1 Bacillota bacterium
CCTGTTTTTGTTACTTTAGGAACCGGACAGCCGAAATTCAAATCAAGGAAATCATAGGAAATACCGGCTTTTTGAATAATTTCGATGGCTTTCTGCGTGTTTTCTATTTTGCTTCCGAACAGTTGGATTCCGACTGGGCGATCACTGTTTTTATTGGGGAGATAGCTAAAAGTATTTTGGTTTCCGTAAAATAAACCGCAGTCACTGACCATCTCAGTAAAGCTCAGCCCAACGCCAAATGGCTTTAAAAAGAGACGATAAGCTTGTGAGGTAATGCCAGCCATTGGGCCCAAAACAACGTGGGACTTAATTTCTAAATCGCCAATCTTCCACATATTGAAAAAAGGAAGGTTGCCCTTCCTATTTATCTTCTCCTTTTTCCGTCGGCGTTGCGTCAGCAACAGGCGCCGGTTCAACGCTTGGTTCTTCTTTTGGAAGAGAACGATTTTTTAAGAGATATTCAATTTCTTCAGCCGTGATTGTTTCTCTTTCAAGAAGCGTTTCGGCAATCAAAATAACATCATCTTTATGCTCATTAATAACGGCTTTTGCGGTTGTGTGAGCATCAGCAATAATGTGACGAACTTCGGTATCAATTTCGAAAGCAATCTGCGTTGAGAAATTTTTCTGAGTTGAAGTGTAGTCTCTTCCTAAGAACACAGAACCCGAATCCTTTTCATATTGAATTGGTCCGAGTGAGCTCATACCGTATTCTGTAACCATAAGACGAGCGATTCGCGTAGCGACTTCGATATCGTTATGTGCTCCCGTTGATATATCATCGAAAAAGATTTCTTCGGCCGAGCGTCCGCCGAGGTAGCCAATAATACGAGCTTCGAGCTCTTTCTTGGTTAATAAGAAGCGATCTTCTTCAGGAGTCATCATGACGTGGCCGCCTGTTCTGCCCCGCGGAATAATAGTAATCTTTTGCACTTTATCGGAATGTTTTAAATTAAGTCCAATAATTGCGTGCCCAGCTTCATGATAGGCAATCGAACGACGTTCGTGAGAATTAAGGGCTCGCGAACTTTTTGCTGGACCAGCAATACGGCGATCAATAGCCTCATCAATTTCCTTAAGCGTGACTTTGTCTTTGCCACCACGAACAGCAAGAATAGCTGCTTCGTTTAAAATATTAGCAATATCAGCTCCGGAGAAACCAACCGTCCGTCTCGCTAGTTGGGCATAGTCAATTGTCTCATCGATAATTTTGCCGCGAGCATGAACTTTAAATATTTCTTCACGACCTTTACGATCAGGTAGATTAACAGTTATTTGCCGATCAAAACGACCAGCTCTTAATAAAGCGGGGTCAAGAACGTCTTCACGGTTAGTGGCTGCGATAACAATAATACCTGAATTATCAGCAAATCCATCCATTTCAACTAATAGTTGGTTAAGTGTTTGTTCGCGTTCATCGTTACCGCCACCGAGTCCAGCACCTCTTTGCCGACCAACAGCATCAAGTTCATCGATGAATACTAAGCACGGCGCTGTTTGTTTGGCCTTGCGAAACATATCGCGAACACGGCCGGCTCCCACGCCGACAAACATCTCGACAAAATCAGAACCAGAAATCGAGTAGAAAGGAACACCGGCTTCTCCTGCTACCGCCTTGGCTAATAAAGTTTTGCCAGTTCCTGGAGGACCAACTAGCAAGACGCCTTTTGGTAATTTCGCACCAAATTTAGCGAACTTGCGAGGTTCTTTGAGATACTGGACTATCTCAACCATTTCGGCTTTTTCCTCATCGCACCCAGCCACATCGCTGAAGCGAACCTTGGTGCTATCTTCGCGACGTGCACGTGAACGATTGAAGTCCATCGCTTTTGAATTTGCGCTATTAACTGAGGTGTTCAATCTTGAAAAGAAGAAGAGTGAAACGACAACAACCCCTCCTAACAATAAAATTGTTGGTCCCCAGTTTTGCCACCAACTAACCTCAAAGGCGTCGGTGTCGACAAAATATGCTTCTTTATGTTTAAAAGTCGCTGACTCAGGAAGAGCAAGATACTCTTGAATTTCAGCTTTAAATTGTGCCGCATAGCTTGGCTTTAAGACGGGAACGCCATCCTCAATAACTTCGTATGGTTCTTTAAACATTTCGTTGGGAATCGTAACTTCAAATGAGCCCTCAGCGTTTTTGGTTTCATCATAATAAATACCAGTAACTTTTGTTGTTTGATATCCTGAGCTGCTCGTTGCCACTCTAATCGAATAATCTCTTAGATTTGTGTCGAGGTCGTTTCTAACACTGGGGTCGGGGTCTCCCGATAAATACCATACTTCGGGTTTGGCTTGCATCGATATAATGAGCCAGACAAAAGCGAAAATGGCAACCGCCATAAGTAAGTAGGGTAGGATGTAACCGAATATTGATTTTCTTGGTTTTGCTTCGTTCATAAGACCTCCTGAAGTGAAATTTGATTAGATTAATTTATTAAATGTCCAAAAAAAGATGATTAACCACAAGTAGATTAAATTATAAACAAACGTAACTGCATTTCATAACAAAATAACTAAATATTTTGACGTGACTAAACATCGATGGTCCCTCCACGCCAGTCAAGGTAGTTAAACTACCTTAATAACAAACTTTGACTTTTTGTTATCAATGAAATTTTTCCGATACCTTGGGACATATATTATTGTCCCAGTCTTATTGATAACAACCGGCCACGAGGCGCGAAGTCTCATCGGCATTTTCCAGTCAATAAAAAGTCTTCTTATCTCGCACAAATTGCCTCCCACCAAGTAACGATCCTTCGGTCGAGAGTTTCGAATTGTAAGTGGGTAGTCGTCTTCTGCTATATTGCGATCTTGAGCGCCTTTAGAAAAATCAATTTCGAAGTACTCGTTTGATAAGATTCCTGGTTTATCCAATATAAATTCATAGTTTTTAATTCTACTCTGCTCAGACAACACTAAAGTGTCATATTCTTTTAAAAGACTGAAGCCGATACCAAGCGGAATGTCGATATTTGGCTTTTTAGATTGGCACATTTCTCTTATTTCTTTAAGTTGGCTGTTACTCAAAGGAGTGAATTTTTGACTTTGTTTAACTAACTGTATAATTGCCTCATTAAATTGTGCCTCATTGTATGTGAGAAGTTCGGGAATGGATAATGATTTATTGTCGGAAACGATTTTCTTTGCAAGTTGTTTATGTTTAGTCAAAATCTCATTATTACCCCGAATTTCTTCGAGAATTTGATATCGTTCTATCTCGGTCAATTTCGCGACAATCTGCAATCTAATTTTGTTGCGTAAATACTTGGTTTCAAAGTTGCTGACATCAATTGAAAAGGGGACAAAGTTTTCGTGACAATAATCGAGAAGATCTTGTTTGGAATATGATAATAATGGCCGAACAATCGTCATTTTTTTCATCGAAATGACTGGTTCAATGCCATAATAATCAACACGACTTCTCCGTTGTTTTTGTATTAAATACGTCTCGATTAGGTCATCTTGTTGATGAGCGACAAAAAGCGCTTTTGCGCTATGCTTGCGATACATGTCGGCAAAAAATGTATATCGCAACTCCCGAGCCCATGATTGGAAGTTACCTCGAGAATTTTTCGGCGCTTCAAATCTTTCAAATACTAGGTTATGTTCTACACAAAAATTACGTAATGATTGTTCTTCAAGGTCGCTGATATTGCGCTTATGATAATTGACATGACAAACGACAATTTTCAATGTCTCTTTCATCAATAGATGAAGAAGGGCCATAGAATCCGGTCCGTATGAACACGCCACCAAATATGTTGCGTCGTCTTGAATCGGATAATTGATTTTCATTTCAAGACCTCCTTTCAGTCATACTTTCTTGATATAAGACCTCATACATTTCTTCGGCTTGAATTACATCGGCATGTTCTAATAAAAGTAATACTTTGACTCCGATAATGTTTCGTCCCAGTTTTAACTCGAGCTCATCACCAATTTTTATTTCCGTTGAAGGTTTTGCGACACGTCCGTTAACAAAAATACTGCCCCCATCTGCAACTTCCTTGGCGACACTACGTCTTTTTATTAATCGCGACACCTTCAAATAACGATCTAATCTCATATTTCTATTTTACAACCCCTTATGTGTTTTAACACTGTCATTATATAGCTCGGTAATTATCATTAGGACTTCTTCTAAGCCATTTAGCCATTCGCCTGTCTTTCGCATTCGGATTTTAAGCGTTCTTTGAATATACGAAACTTTAACTTTGGTTAGGTATGGGGTGATTCTTTCAAAAAGACTATTGCCAATTCCGTTAATCGAAGAGAAGTCCCGCGAAAGTTCGATGATTATTTCGTCGTTAAGTTCAGTGATGCCGGAAAAAGATTTTCCATTGGAAAGTAAATCGATTCTCTTTTGGCGAATAAGCGTATCTACTTCACGAGGAATTCTTCCATAAATATCCCTCATTCGTTCAGTCACTTTTTTCAAAGCGTTAATCGTCTTTGCTGACTCGATATCTTGATAAAGTTCAATCTTATCCTTTTTTTCGGCATAGTTTGCAGGAATATAGGCCTCAATATTAAATAGATGTGCGGCCTTTGCTTCCTCAATGGGTTGCCCCGTCTTTTTCTCTTCAATAGCTTCCGAAAGCATTTTTAAGTACAAATCGATGCCGACTGAGTCAATGAAGCCTGCTTGTTCAGGCCCAAGAATATCACCCGCGCCACGAATCATTAAGTCACGCTGTGCAATTTTGTAGCCACTTCCTAGTTCAGTAAAATCTTGAATTGCCTTTAACCGCTTAAGAGCCTTTTCATTAATCGCCTTGTACTCACGATAAAAAAGATAAGCATAGGCGATTCTGCTACCGCGCCCAACACGGCCTTTAATTTGATATAACTGCGACAATCCAAAGTGATCAGCATCTTCGATGATGATTAAGTTTGCGTTGGCGATATCTATGCCGTTTTCAATTATCGAAGTTGCCACAAGAATATTTAAGTTACCAGAATAGAAGTTCATCATAACATCTTCGATTTCATCGCGATCCATTTGACCGTGAACAACCCCAATTTTTGCATTAACAATTTTGCGTTGAATACGATTGGCGGTTTGATAGATCGTTGACACTTTGTTATGGACATAAAAAACTTGTCCATCGCGAGCGAGTTCTCTTTCGATAAGTTCCTTAACAACGTCTTCTCGATACTGCATAACATATGTTTGAATCGGCATCCGATTAATCGGAGCTGTATTAATTTGTGATAGTTGGCGAATACCCAATAAGGATATTTGTAGCGTCCGCGGAATCGGAGTAGCGCTCAAAGTTAAAACATCGACATTTGTTTTTAATTCTTTAATACGTTCTTTTTGCTCAACCCCAAACCGTTGCTCTTCATCAACAACCAACAAACCTAAATCCTTAAAAATAATATCCTTGGACAACAATCGGTGTGTGCCAATAACGAGATCGACTTCACCTTTGCCTACCAACTCGGCAAAATACTTTTGTTTTGAATCAGGAATAAGTCGAGAAAACACTGCAATTCTCACTCCAAAATTCGAAAAACGTTCGATGGCACGCTCGTAGTGCTGGCGAGCTAAAAGAGTGGTCGGACACAAAATAGCGACCTGTTTTCCATTAGCTATCGCCTTAAAAGCTGCGCGGAAAGCGACTTCGGTTTTGCCGAATCCAACGTCTCCGCATAGTAGTCGATCCATGACTTCAGGTTTTTCCATGTCGCTTTTAATTTCGTCAAGCGCTTCTTTCTGGTCGGCTGTTAATTCAAAGGGGAATTCTTCCTCGAACATTCTTTGAATTTCTTCATCTTTTTGAAACATAAAACCCGGCGTTTGAATTCGTTCTTTGTATAAGGCGACAAGTCTGTCCGCAAGTTCATTAACACGGTTTCTAATTCGTGATTTTGTTTTTTCCCATTCGGTTCCGCCTAAGCGATTTAACTTAGGGGCGGCACCTTCCTTGCCAGCGTATTTTCTAATAAGCCGGAATTGAGATAAGGGAACATATAAAGCATCAGTACCCGCATAGGCGATGTGTAAGAAATCTCTTTTGTGTTCATCAATTTCAAGTGTGATAATGTCAATAAACTGGCCGATACCGTTATACTCGTGAACGACATAATCTCCACTTTCTAATTCGTCAAAGGATTTCAAAATAGTCGATTCTTTAAAACGACTCATGAATCGTGATCGATGTGTTTTATATCCTAATAATTCCTTACTTGAAAGATAGCATATTTTTTCGTCAACTAACTCAAATCCCTCATTTATATCATAGAGGGTGATTCCCAGTTTTCCTTTAGGAAGATCTAACGCTTCAATGATATCATAATGCATGTTTCCGTCTTTTAAGATGCTAGTCGCTGTTTCTAGTTGCTGTTTGTTAGCTAGGGCAAGGATGACTTTTTCGTTCGTCGCCAAGTATGATTGAACGGTCGGAACAATACTGACATAAGAGGTGCTTGAAGATAATATCGGCCGCACTTTAAACTCAATATCGTTTGCGTTTTCGACGTACTTTTTACTGAAAAGAGCTTTTCTTTTGCCTTTAAAAATATCGTTCCATTTTTGGAAAATCTCAAGATGGGATATTATCTTCCCTGCAGACGACAATTCTTCAAGAAACATCTGTGCTTCATTTTGAAGCAGTTCCTGTGACGCCATTAAGGCATCTTTATTAACCGCAAAAACGAGTTCGAATTCAGCATAATCTAAAATTGAGAAATGCTCTCTTTGCGCATAGCCATAGTATTTATAATTTCGAGGGTGGATTTGTTGTGACTTGATTCGATCAAAGTCTTCTTTAGTAATCTCGAACAAACTATCTTTGTCTTCTGCGGTCAACATCGTCGCATCTTTCTTCATCTGCTCCTGTAGACCAATTTCTAGTCTTCCGACTTCTTCACTTGTGAAGAGGACATCGTTTGCTGGGGTAATTCTAATTTCTTTAATATCCTCATCTGATGTTTGTGTAGCAATATCAAAAAAGCGAATGGATTCGATTTCATCACCGAAAAATTCAATTCTAACTGGACGAAGATAATTAACGCTGAAAATATCAAGAATATCGCCACGTGATGCAAATTGCATGCTCTGATCGATTTTGCCAACGCGAGAATATCCGCCTTGAGATAGTTTTTCTCGTATCGAGATGAGATCGACTTCTTGTCCGACTTTAAGGGAGAAGCTCAGGTTCTCAAATATTTCTGGTGAAGGCAAAAATCTCATCAGTGATGACATGTGCGCAACAAGAATCTTTCCCTTATTCTTACCAAGTTCACCCATGACATATAGTCTCTGCGCCATCAATTCTTTGGATGAAGTTATTGTTTCTGCCCGCAATAAATCATCATTGGGGAAAAGCAAAACATTATCATCTCCTAGAAAACTTCCAAGTAAGTCGTATATGTTTTGAGCATTGTATAGATTCGAGGTGATTATCGCGTAATTAGCTGGCTTTTTGCGAAAAAGAGCGGCAAATAGCAGGGAAACGCCAATCGTGTCATCAACGACAAAAGTCCCTCTTTTTTCAAGGAGGGAGGTGACGGCGTTAGTTTTCTCAATTCTTTTTAAAAGTTCGCTCAGAGTATTCTCCTTAGTTATATTTTGCCATAGAAGACGTAAAGCCGTTTCGCAAATAATCCTTGAGAGCCTCGGTCGATTCTCCAACAGCAATATCAATTAACTTAGCCTGTTCTTTGGTGGGCTTTCCAAGGACATAATCCATACCGTTAAATTCTGGTTCACCAATCCCGATTCTCAGTCTTTTGATATCTTCAGTCTTTAAGACCTCAATAATATTTTGAATGCCGTTATGCCCACCACTTGATCCAGAAGGGCGAAGTCTAATTCTCCCTGGTTCAAGCGCCATATCATCATAGATGATAAGTACATCATCGATAGCAATGTTGAAATAAGCTTTTATTTCTTGAACGGCAGATCCAGATAAATTCATATAAGTTGTTGGTTTAAACAAAATAACGGGTTCGCCAAAAATAGTCTCTTTAGCGTATAAACCATTAAAGGCAACCTTATCAATACTAAAACCAAGCGAGTCAGCTAACGAATCAATAACGCGATAGCCAAGATTATGTCTTGTCTTCTCGTATTTCTTTCCGGGGTTACCTAATCCAACGATTAATTTCATATGTTTGTTCCTACTCAAATTATTATATCAAGCCACTTTGCCGATAACATGCAAAAAAAACTTTGTTTATACCCTCCAAAGTCTAAATGATGTAATATTTATCTTGTTAATATGAAAAAGGGATTAAAAGAAAAAGGATTAGATCTCGCCAAAGGTTTAGCCATTGGTGTCTCGTTTATTATTCCAGGAGTCAGTGGCGGAACAATGGCTGTCATTCTTGGTATTTATGATAAAATCATAAATTCTGTTAATCTTTTAACGAAAAAATTCATTGAGGCTTTTAAGGTTCTGCTTCCAATTGGTTTAGGAGCGGTTTTGGCAATTCTAATCTGCTGGTATCCGTTTAAATTAGCTTTTGAACACATCATGATTGTAATGGTTAGTTTATTTGCTGGTTTCATTGTTGGTGGTATGCCGGGGATATTTGACGAAGTAAAAGGTCAAAAAATTAAACCAATCTATATTGTTGTATGTATTCTTGCGATTGTTCTATCAGCGGGTCTCGGCTTTCTCTCCGTCAGTCTTGAACTTAATGTTCAATCCTTATATGTTTCCCGACCTTGGTGGCTTTTTATTTTGGTTATCTTAGCTGGAATTATCTCTGCCTTTGCTCTAGTTGTGCCTGGCGTATCGGGTTCAATGATTATGATGGTTTTAGGTTTTTATACTCCAACTCTCAACTTGATCGACAACTTCTTGTCGTGGACAAATGTCGGTAGCGCAATTTCAATTCTTGCTTGCCTGGCTGTCGGCGTTATTTCAGGTGTTTTTATTGCTTCAAAAATTATGGCTTTATTGTTGCGACGTTTTCGTAATGGAACGTTCTTTGCGATTATTGGTATCATTATTGGCTCTTTAATCGCCATTTATTATAACTTTGAAATATATGAATACTACGTGACTGTTGGCTTTAGATGGTGGGAAATTTTATTAAGTGGTGTCGCTTTGGTGATTGGCATCGCAATCTCATATATGTTTGTCCGCTTTGGACGTAAAGATAAATTATCTTTGGAGGATAGCAAATAATGAACGCACTATTCTTAGCGGCGATTGAAGGACTTGATAATGCTGGGCGCTTTTGGGCTATGGGCGATTGGGAAATGGCGTTTCTTCTGTGGCTAAACAGTTTACACGGAACCTTTATCGACTACGTCTTTCTTATTATCACTTTTTTGGGCGACAAGGGAATCGTTTGGATTGCCTCAGGCGTCATCATGCTCTTTTTTAAAAAAACACGCCGTATGGGCATCTATGTTATCGCAACCTACGCCGTGATTGGTGGCACAAATAATTATATTATTAAACTCTTATCGGATCGGTCACGCCCGTTTTATGGTAATACGATAGCCGTCTATGAAGACGCGCAAAGACTTCAAGATTTCGCTGTGAACATCTTTTATGGTGATGGTGTATTTCTTGGCTTTGCAAAAATCCCAGATGACACATCGTTTTTCTCTGGACACACCGTGGCTTCAATTGCTTGTGCAATGATGATGTTTTTACACAATAAAAAATTTGGTATACCCGCTCTCGTTCTCGCTTCAATTATCGCCTTTTCGCGTTTGTGGCTCGGTGTCCACTGGCCGACCGATGTTATCTTTGGAATCATTTTTGCGATTGGCGCAGCGGTTGGCTTATATTATCTTCTCCGCTTCCTCGAACCAAAGGTTATTAACTTTGCCACTAAATTATTCAATAAAGAGAGAAAAACGGAAGCTAATCCCGAATAACAACTACAATTAGAGCACTATGTGCTCTTTTTTATTGCTCTTCTTTTTAAGTAAAAGATATTGAAAACCGTTTATAACGGGCATATACTTTTGTATTGACAACTCTGTCAACGAAAGAATGTATGCCTAAAACACCTGAACAAAACCAACAAATAAAAGATGAACGACGCGCGAACATTTTAAATACTGCTTTGCGTCTTTTCGCTTTATATGGTTACGACTCGATTGTCATTAATGATATAACTCGCGAAGCAAATTGTTCACACGGCCTTTTTTATCATTATTTTAAAAATAAAGTTGATCTATTTTTAGAGTTAATGAAGATTGCTGAAGAGAGAGCTTTTCGAAAACGACGCGAGGAACAATCGCTTAATAAAATGCCGGCAATTGACGCCATACGCACCATCGTTTCTCATATGATCGATGAGATATATGGCGATAATGAATCAATCTACTTTCTTTATATGTTCGTTAATATGCATTTACAAAAAACGTTGCCTCTCCCGCCAAAAGAAAAAGAAAAGGGCGGCAAAAAACCGTTCTTCCACTACTTCATTGATCTAATTGCCAGAGGACAAAAAGAGGGAGATGTCTCTGGTGGAGACCCAAAAGAGTTTGCTATTATCTATTATTCGATCATAAAAGGCTTGTGCTATACCCGCTTGAATATGGTTAAAAAGAGCGCAACCAAACCAAGTCCAGACATCATCATGAATTTGTTTATTCGGAAAGGAAGCTATTAATGTTTAAATTGTTTCGCTATCTAAAACCTAAACTTTGGTTAATCGTCATTGTTTTCCTATTAATAGGGGGGCAATCATATACGCAGTTAATGCTTCCTGACTTTATGGGGGATATTACCGCCATTGCTACTGGGCAAACTATCGTTGCCGATAAATCAGCAGCAATCCTTGATGTTGGCATAAAAATGATAATTGTCGCCTTAATCACTATTGCTATTGCTTTTGCGACATCTCTAATTGTTTCTTATATCGGCGCTTTCTTTGGAAAGAAAGTACGCGCCGAAGTATTCAATAAAGTTCTTTCTTTTTCTTTAGGAGACTATGATCGCATCGGCACGGCATCGTTAATTACGAGAACAACGAGTGATGTTGAACTTATTCAAAACGTAATAGTAATGGGGCTTCGCACCATGGTTATGTCGCCCGTAATTCTTGTCGTCGCTGTTGTCCGAGTGTTAACAACTGACGCCCGCTTAGCGCTTATTTTGGCTTTCTCAATTCCGATTATTATTTTGACTATCATTATCCTGTTTTCGATTGCTATGCCTTTGTTTAAAAAGATTCAAGAGGCAATCGATGATGTAACTAAAGTTTTACGTGAATCACTAACTGGCGTTCGTGTTGTTCGCGCTTTCAACCAAGAAAAAAGGGAAGAAAAGAGATTTGCAGGGGTCAACTCAAACTTAACAAAGATGATAATTAAGGTCGGGCGTACAATGTCGTTTGCCAGCCCCATTATTTCTATTTTGTTTGACCTTACTTACTTTGGAATATTCCTTTATGGCTTCGCCGTGATTGATGGTTCGGCCGAGATGTACAATCTAGAACACATCTTAGAAACGTCTCAATACGCGATGCATATTATGATGGCTTTCTTAATGTTTTCAATGCTATTAATTAATATTCCTCGTGCCAGCGTCAGCGCTCGTCGCATCAATCAAGTGCTCGACACTCCCGTTGTTGTAAAAGATCCGGAAACTCCTCTTCATTCTTTAGAAACAAAGATTGGTCACGTTAAGTTTGAAGATGTAACCTTCACCTTCCCAGATTCAGAAGTACCGACATTACAAAACATTACTTTTGAAGCAAAACCAGGGCAAGTTACGGCGATTATCGGCTCGACAGGAAGTGGTAAATCATCAATTATTAATTTAGTGCCACGGTTCTATGATGTTACCAAAGGTAAAATTCTGGTCGATGGTGTTGATGTCCGCGATTATACGCAAAAGGATCTACGCGATAAAATCGGTTTTGTGCCCCAGCAAGCATTGCTTTTTTCTGGCACGATCCGCGATAACATTTTATACGGAAAAACAGACGGTTCTGATGAAGAAATATATTCGGCTCTTAACGTTGCTCAAGCAGCCCGATTTGTCGATAAAAAAGAGCAAGGAATTGCATCGGAAGTATCACAAGGTGGTAAAAACTTCTCGGGTGGTCAGAAACAACGTTTAGCTATTGCAAGAACTTTAGTTAAAAAACCAGAAATCTACATTTTTGATGACTCGTTTTCTGCCCTAGACTTTAAAACCGACATTCGCCTCCGCACCGCTTTAAAAGACTACACGAAAAAATCTTCAGTGATTATTGTTGCCCAACGGGTTTCATCTATTATGGATGCTGACAATATTGTCGTTTTAAATGAAGGAAAAATTGTCGGTCAGGGCAAACACCAAGAACTTCTTAAGAAATGCAAAGTTTATCAAGAAATCGTTTTCTCACAAATGGATGAAAGTGAGATTAAACGGACATTAGAAATTAAGAAACAAGTTTTGTTGTCGGAAGGAGGTGACGAATAATGCCTCGTTCAACGGATGCCCTCATGGGCGCTAAGCCTAAAAACTATAAAAGAGCTGTTGGAAGATTATTGGCAGATTTCCGACCTCTCCTCGCTACATTTATTTTCGTCATTATTATTTTAATTGCCTCATCGACACTTTCGGTCTTGATGCCGGTTTTATTAAAAGGTTTTATGGAATCTTTTATGAACCCAGACTCTGGATTCATTTCTTATGATGTCGCTGCGGGCGTTTTCCGAATTGGTTGGATTGGCGTCATGCAACGCTTTGCTATTATGATGTCTTTTTATATCGGTTCGGCCATTTTAATGTGGTTAGCGGATTGGATTGTAGTAAAAATTTCGGCTGATTATGCCTACAATATGCGCGCAAGAATTAAAGCGAAATTAGATTTAATGCCACTGAGTTATTTTGATCGTAATACATACGGCGAGATTCTATCTCGAGGGACAAATGATGTCGACAATATCTCCCGTCACATGTCGACAATCGTCAATCAAACTATTCTTGGGGTATCAATGTTTATTGGTGTTGTTATTGCAATGTTTGTTACCGCTTGGGAACTTGCGTTAGTCGCTATCGCTATCTTGCCATTTACTATTCTTTTCACCGTTATCATCGCCATTAATTCTCAAAAAGAATTTAAAAAGTATCGCAAAGAACTCGGAAGATTGAATTCGATTATCGAAGAAAATTATGCTGGTTTTAAAGTTGTTAAGTTATTTAACAAAGAAAGTGATATCGCTCAAAAATTTGACGAGGTTAACGATGTCATGATGAGAGCCGACCGCAAATCGCAGTGGCTTTCTGGTTTCATCTTTCCAACGATGCGTTTTATTAACAATCTAGGCTTTATCGGCGTCAGTGTTGTCGGTGGTTTTATGGAAAACGTTCCAAACATGATTGCCTTCTTTCTGTTCTTACAAATGTTCCAGCAGCCTTTTCAACAAATCGGCCAAATATCAAGTGTCATTCAATCAGTTCTTGCCTCAGGAGAACGCATTTATGATTTACTGGATGAAGAGCAAATGGAACCCGAAGCAAAAGACGCTATTGACGATGAAGAGCAAATCAAAGGGGAAATTGTTTTTGAAAATGTTGACTTTTCCTACACTCAAGATAAACCACTTATCCAAAACTTCAATTTGAAAGTAAACAGAGGTGACAGTATCGCCATCGTTGGTCCAACCGGAGCCGGCAAAACAACAATCGTCAATCTCATTATGAGATTTTACGAAGTAAATAGTGGTCGTATCCTTCTTGATAATATTGATATTCGCAATTATCAACGAGGGGTTCTGCGTGGCTCAATCGGCATGGTTTTACAAGATACTTGGCTCTTTTCCGGAACAATCCGCGACAACATCCGCTATGGACGAAATGATGCAACGGATGAAGAAATTGAAGAAGCAGCTATACAGGCTCACGCTGATCACTTCATCAAAACCTTGCCCGGAGCATATGATTTTGTTCTTAACGAAGATGGTACAAACATCTCACAAGGACAACGACAGCTACTAACTATTGCTCGAGCTATCGTTTCAAAACCTAAAATTTTAATTTTAGATGAAGCGACATCAAGCGTTGATACGCGTACTGAACAAGCTATTCAAGACGCGATGAATCGCATGATGGTTGGAAGAACGAGCTTTATCATTGCCCACCGCCTTTCAACGATTAAAAACGCCAAGGTTATTATCGTTATGCAAAAAGGTCAAATTGTTGAAATCGGAAATCATCAAGAATTATTGGCAAATAATGGTTTCTACGCTGATTTATATAACGCCCAATTTTCTGGACGAAATCCTTTAGCTGAACCTGAAGTTGAAAACGGAAACGAAATAGAAAAAGCTGTTAAATAAACGACATTGAGACGCCACATAATCAAGGTGGCGTTTTCTTTTGCACATTTATCTGAAACGCACAATTTTCGTTTTATGGTAAAATTGCTATGCGAGTAACCTATGGC
>JAEWLX010000092.1 GCA_023457325.1 Bacillota bacterium
TTATCGAGTTTGATAGTGTCGTTCCCCAATTTGAGAATTTAAATATTAAAATGCTCATTATGGTAAAAGAGCCCACGATTGAATGTGAACTATATCCAGCCGTCTACGGAATCCATACCTATCATCGGGGAAGTTATGAATCAATCGGTAATGCCTATGAGGCTCTATTAATCTATGCTAAACAACACAACTTAGTGTTAAAAGGAACAGCAATCGAAAACTACTTCCGTTCAAGTTTTGCTGTCAGCGATGAAAACAGCATGCTGACCGATGTAATTTTGCCGCTAAAAGATTGAAAAACCTAATTTCGTTTTGCCTACATAAAATAAAAATGACTTGATTGCTCAAATCATTCTTTATTGGCGCGCTCGAGACGATTCGAACGTCCGACCCCCACCTTAGGAGGGTGGTGCTCTATCCAACTGAGCTACGAGCGCATTGTGCCTTTAAAATAATACCAGTTTTATTATGATTATCAAATATCTACTCGATATTAATAAACGGAGATAAAGAAAAGAGATAATTAATAATTATCTCATTTTTTTAGCTGGTCGGAACGGAGGGATTCGAACCCTCGACCTCTTGGTCCCGAACCAAGCGCACTACCAAGCTGTGCTACGTCCCGAGTTGACCGCAAATAACTATTATAATGATTTTTAATCAAAGTTGAATTCAAAAATAGAAATTTGATTCGTATCACCTAAATCATTTAATACACCGAGGCCTTCTAGTTCCTCCATGTTCGTGTTATTTAATTTAGTTCGTGACAATAAATCTTCTTTTGAAAGAAAATTTCCGTCTTTGCGGGCTTCAATGACAGAATAAGCAGCAGATTCTCCTAACCCGTCAAGAACGGTAAAAGGAGGAATCAGAACACCGCGATCATGATCAACCGTGAAATTGACTGCATCAGACTTATATAAGTCTATGTTACCAAACTTATAACCTCTCTCCACCATTTCAATCGCGATTTTAAGAGTATCAAAAATGCCAACTTCTTTCGGCTGTAGCCTTTCGCTTCGATTCACCATCTTGCGACGCAATTCTTCAATTCTTGTCGTAATGGCATCCTCGCCTTTTAACATTGTATGAAATTCATATTGTTTGCTTCGTACGCTGAAGAAAGTCGCATAGAATTCAAGAGGATAATAAACTTTAAAGTAGCCGACACGAACAGCCATCATAACGTATGCAACAGCGTGGGCCTTTGGGAACATGTACTTAATCTTGTTACAAGATGAAATATAATACTCGGGAACATTGTGAGCACGCATTATATCGGCAAATTGAGGAGCAACTTTCTTGCCCTTACGCACCGATTCCATAATTGCAAAAGCAATTTTTGGTTCCAAACCCTTATCAGTTAAATATGTCATAATGTCATCGCGACAGCCGATAACATCTTTTAAGCCGCATATTTTTTGATCAATTAAATCTTCAGCGTTGTTCGCCCACACATTTTCGCCATGCGTTAGAGCGGAAATAATAACTAGTTCTGCAAAATTCTTAGGTCTTGTCTTACGCAAAACGCCTCGCACAAAATCAGTACCGAATTCAGGAATCGCCAAGGCTCCCGTTTCAACTTTTAAGAAATTATTCTTACGATCAAGCGTTTGATCACTTGAAAAAAGGGAGATAACCTTCGAATCATTCATCGGAATATCTTCAACATTAATATTAGTAATTTCACACATCATTTTTAAGGCCAATGGATCAACGTGACCTAAAAGGTCAAGTTTAAGAAGTGAATCGTGAATGGCCCGATAATCAAAATGTGTTGTCTTCCAAGTTGATTCTTTATCGTCAGCAGGATATTGAACTGGGGTAAAATCGTACACTTCCTTATCATTAGGAATAACCATTATTCCTCCCGGATGTTGGCCAGTTGTCTTTTTTACTCCCGTTAAATGAGAGGCAAGATAAGATACTTCGGCACGCGGAACGCTATTAGGATCTTGACCCAAGCGCTCAAAATAGCCACGCACATAACCGAAGGCTGTTTTGTCAGCAGTTGTGCCAATTGTGCCGGCTCGAAAAACGCTGTCTTCACCAAGCAATTCTTTTGTGTAATCGTGGGCTCTGGCTTGATAATCACTTGGAAAGTTCAAGTCGATATCCGGAATCTTTTCGGCATTAAAACCAAGAAAGGTTTCAAAGGGGATGTTTTGGCCATCTTTGATATACTTCGTACCACACACCGGACAGAGCTTGTCAGGTAGATCATAACCAGATGAATATTTATTATCACTTACAAATTCTGAATGCTTACAATTAGGGCAGCGATAATGTGGCTTTAAAGGATTAACCTCGGTGATATAAGCCATCGTAGCTGCAAAGGAAGAACCAACCGATCCACGACTTCCAACCAAATAACCGTCTTCCTTGGCTTTGGCAATAATTTTATGGGCGATATAGTAGTTTACTGAATAGCCATTGCTAATAATTCCGTTTAGTTCGCGCGACAAACGATCTTCAATATGTTGAGGAAGAGGATTGCCATACCATTCGCGGGCTGTTTTGAAACATAAGGAACGTAAAAACTCTTCAGTTCCGGGAATTTTTGGCGCAAATAGCTTATTTTTGACAGGAAATAGTTCTTGAATAGACTCGGCAATCTTCACTGTATTTGTCACGACAATCTGCCGCGCTTTATCTTCACCCAAGAAGGAAAACTCCTTCAGCATTTCTTTGGTCGAACGATAATGCTGGTCAGGATTTTCGTGATACACTTCGCCAGCCCGTTCATAGGGATTTGTATTCAAAGGATGAGGCTTACCGCCAACAGCCTTTGCCATGATATAGACGTCGCGGTGAATCTTTTCTTCAGGATTAACGTAATGAGCGTCTCCTGTGGCGACAACAGGTTTATCGATCTCATTTGCCGCTTCAATAATATCCTTGATGAATTGTTGAACTTGTTCATTGTTTTCGATTGAACCAACATTGACAAGGAAGCTGTAATTGGGAACTGGCTGTACTTCAATGTAGTCGTAAAAAGCCATAACCTTTTTTAAGTCTTCTTTATTTTTCGTCCGCGCCGTATCGAAAACTTCACCATTAAAACATGCCGAACCAAATAGCAAACCCTCATGATGATTAATCATCTCTCGACGGGGAATCTTGGGAATCTCAGCCAAGTAATTAATATGACTTAAGGAAATAAGCTTATATAAGTTTTTTAAGCCTAGTTCGTTTTTTGCTAAAACAACAACATGACGGGGCTTTAAGTGCTTTAAAATAGCATCATTAGCTTTTAACTTTGCTAGATCCGCATGAGTCATCATCATGTTATCGCGGACAAGAATATTTAAAATTGCCAACCAAACTTCATTAAGAATACGCGCATCAAAATCAGCGCGGTGAGCCTCATCATCATTATATGATGTTATTTCAAGATTACGGCATAAGGCACCGAGATTATGATATCTTGCTTCCGGAAAAAGATAGCGTGAAAGAGCAAGCGTATCGATAATTGGATTGCTAATCTTTTCTTGTCCATTGCGCTCAAGAGCCTCATTGAGAAATCCGATATCGAATTCAGCGTTATGAGATACTAAAACAGCATCTTTAATAAAAGATTTAATTTTGGTAAGAACATCTTTTTCGCCGGGAGCGGATTTGACCATTTCATCGGTAATGCGTGTTATATCAGTAATTTTCTTAGGAATTGGTCGACCGGGATTAATAAAGAAATCAATCGTATCAACGACCACTCCTTTTTCAAAACGAGTCGCACCAAATTCGATAATGCGGTCATACTTCGAAGATAAGCCGGTTGTTTCAAAGTCAAAGCAAACATAGGTTGCATCATGCAACAAGATATCTTGGGGGTTGAATGCGTAATGCAAGTTATCATCAACCATGTATAACTCTGCGCCATATAAAACTTTTATTCCTAACTCAGTCGCGTGTTTTTGGGCGTCTGGAAAGCCTTGAACGACGCCGTGATCGGTTATGGCGATGGCTTTGTGGCCCATTGATTTGGCTACTTTAATATAGTTTTCGATTTCACCAACACCATCCATTGCTGACATTTTTGTGTGCAGATGGAGTTCAACTCGCTTTTCTTCTTCGCTATCTTTTCGCAAAGGGTTCATCGGCAAAATATCAATCTGATGGCCCATAACATAAAGCTCGCTGTTATATTTATCGCGATCAACAGTACCTTGAACGCGAACGTTCATACCTATTTTATAGAGGTCAAAGTTATCTTCTCCGCCTTTTCCGCCAAGCATCTTGACGAAAATTGCGTGTTTTGAATCACCTATTCCTAAGGTAAGAAAATTGCGACCATTACCAAGGATGCGTGACTCATGGGAGAATATTTTACCTAAGAAGTCGACTTTTTGCGTAGCGGCAATAATGTCACCTATGCTATCGATAATTGTGTAACCACCTCTTATAAAGATATTATTTGCTTTTTTATTTCGCTCAGCCCGAGCGCGTTTTAAATTTTCGCGCATGACTTGAAGCGTTTCTTTTTCAAAACCTTCGACTTCTTCCTTATGGACTTCCTCGAGTGTTTTTGGTTCGCGATAATAACTCGTGTCCTCATCATCGCCTTCTTGCTGTTCGCTCTCTTCAATGACTTTCTCAGCTTTTTTGGTTAATGATTGTAATTTTCTTAAAGATACATTAACAGCTGTTTCTTCTGGCACAAATTCATCAAGAATGACGAACTCATAGCATAAGAAGCGGAAAAAATCTTTGAGATTTGCCATAATCGGCGTGAAATTTTCTCTCTTTTCCTCATCATTGAATGTTAATACGATATTGCCGTGATCTTCACGCATTTCGAAATGAGCAACCGCGCGATAGTTTGCACGATACCAGTTTTCAATAATGTGAACGGCATCATAGTATGAAGGTTTTTCTTTATAGGAAAAAGTAATGGTATAGGGATAAGGAATACTGCTTAGTCCTTTTTGAAAGCGCTCAAGAAGATGGTATTGCCATGGCGTATCTTTGACAATCGCCATATCCACTTGCGATTTGATAATGGCGTTCATGCCAACAAGATCGAAATCCAAATCAAAACTATCAACATCAATGATGTCGATGGAATTAAGAAATCGAATCATCTTCTTGTTCATCTATATTCCTTAAAAAAGTCCGATAATATCTTTTATTGTAATAAAAATCATTAAGCCAAACAGAAGGACGAGACCAATCGCGGAAATAATGGCTTTAACTTTTGTCGGAACCTTTTTCCGCGTAATTGCTTCAACGGCCGTGACAAGAAGTTGCCAACCATCAAGGCCAGGAAAAGGCAGTAGGTTAAAAATAGCAAGATTAACAGAAATAAGGCCCCACAGGAATAAGTAACTTCCAAAACCATAATCAGACAAAATCGTTGATGAAGTCGAAAAGATACAGACTATTCCTGAAACTTCACCGCTACCAGTAAAGAGCATACCGATTCCGCGAACGACAGCCGTATTCGCGTATGCAAAATCATTCCAAGTCTCTTTTAATGCTTCACCAAAAGTGTGCCATTTTTGCGTAAAGACAAAGGCCATTCCAACATCTTCCCACGCCAATGGTTCATTAAGACCTGGCGAATATACTTCAAAGGTTAACGTATGAAATGACTGAGTGGGGTTTTCTTCATTCTCAACTTGCCGATAGATAGAGATTGATGCTTCAAAACTATCACCGATGACAAGATTTTCATTTAAATATGGTTTGCTTAAGTCAGGAATATTATGTATTCCGCCTTCATTTAAAATGTCGATATATGTTTGATTAACGCCAGCAGCAAGGGCCGCTTCAGCATCGACAAACGGAGTATATAATTTTACACCATCCTCAAGAGTCGGATTATCTCGCACTTTATTCGGCATGAAACCAAGCACATAATTTTCCTCTTTAAAGGTAACTTCACTGTCGATGATGAGCGTTTGATCTTCGTTATGGATAAAATTAACATAACCGAGCTGATCACCGCTTCTTATTCCGGCATCGTAAGCAGCTGTGCTTTCACTAATAACCGCTTCTCCTTCAAAGAAGAAATAAGGAAGGGCCGCATTTGAAACAAAAAATAAAGTCATACCCAAAACCATATTTAAAACGATACCGGCCGACAAGATTATCGCCCGCTTCCATTTTTTAACACCTTCAAGACTCCTTGACTCATCGATGACAACACCGTCGGGAAGCTCAACGCCCTCGCCATACATCATGACATAGCCACCTAAAGGGACAACACCAAGAGAAAAAGTTGTTTCGCCACCTTTTCTTTTACGCTTAAAGAACTTTGGACCAAAACCGATTGAAAATTCGATACAGTAAACCTTGAATAACTTTGCGGTCATTAGATGCCCTAACTCGTGAATCGTGATTAAAACACCGAGGGAAACAAGGAATAAAACGAGATTGAGAATAAAACTTAGTACTTGCATGTTAATTACCTAATACTTTTCGAAGATGAAGGCGAGTTTTTTTGTCAGCCTGAATGACATTACGAATTGTTTGTTTTTTTACTTTAACATTGTTAATTTCTTTTTCAATGATTTTTGAAATCATTAAAAAGGGAAGGCGGTTTTCTAAAAAGGCGTACACCGCCACTTCATTACTAGCATTAAGAACTGATAAGGCGGTCCCTCCCTTGATTAAGGCTTGCTTGGCTAGGGAAACGCAAGGATATCTATCACTGGCAAATGGACGGAAGTGATAAGGGCCTAGGGAATCGATTGTATCAGCGCTAGTAACTTCAAATTGATTTTGGCCTTCATAGAGGGCATACGCGATGGGTGTCCGCATATCCGGCTTGCTTACCTCAGCAAGAAATCCACCATCTTTAAGCTTCACAAGTGAATGAACATAACTCTCGTCATGCATTAACACTTCGATTTTATCAAGAGGGAACCCAAATAAATAATAAGCTTCAATAATCTCAAAACCTTTATTCATCATCGTTGCAGAATCAATCGTAATTTTAGAACCCATCTGCCAAGTCGGGTGCTTCAAGGCATCTTGCGGCGTGACTTGCGCCATCTGCTCGATTGTTAAATCGCGAAACGCTCCCCCAGAAGCCGTTAAGATAATCTTTTCGACTCGATTTAACTCAGTGCGACTCAAACATTTAGCTATTGCCACATGCTCTGAATCGATAGGATAAATTTTGCCAAAACCTTTTTTCAGTAACCGATTGACTATTTCGCCACCGATAACAAGGCTCTCTTTATTTGCTAAGCAAATTGTTCTCTTCTTTTTTAAAGCGGCTATTGTCGGAGGAAAACCGGCGAAGCCAACGAGAGCATTAACGACTAAATCGCATTCGACTTTTCGAACAATTTTTATTAATCCTTGATCACCGCTGAAGAAAGTAACCATAGGAAATTGTTTTTTTAGTATATCGATATATTCTTTATGTTTTATACAAACATACTTAACTTCGGGATGCGTTCTTAAAATTTTTGAAATAGTGTCAACCTTTTCGCCGACCGAGAAGGCCACTAATGAAAAATCGTTATGATTAGAGGCAATGACATCAAGTGTTTGCTGACCAATGCTTCCGGATGCTCCGAGAAGGAGAATGCGTTTCATAAGAAGAAATCCCATCCATTATTGATAAAAATAATAAGGCTAGCGACAACAATTGCGGCAAAGAGTGCTGAATCAAGACGATCTAAAACGCCACCATGACCTTTTAAGAAGGTGCCAAAATCTTTTATTTCGTAATGTCGTTTAATTGAACTAAATGTGAAATCGCCAAGATTTCCAATAATGGGCATTGCCAAAGATAAAAGAAGAATCCAATACCAATTATCGATTGTTAAAAACGGTAAGATAGGCATTCCAAAGTGACTGACCGTGATAGCGAAGGCGAATGAAATGACAAAACTGATAATGATGCCACCAAAAAAACCTTCCCAAGTCTTTTTTGGAGAAATGCGGGGGTTAACTTTTTTCCGACCGAATAACAAGCCAATAAAGTAAGCACCAATATCATTAATCATTACACCGATCGCCAAGTAGATTAGAAG
>JAEWLX010000093.1 GCA_023457325.1 Bacillota bacterium
ATAATGAACAGAGCGTTGATGTTTTGACTTTTTAAGTATTCGACGACTTTTTGGCAATCACTTTCTAAAAACAGGAGGCCTTCCTCGTTCAAAAAGTCTATATCGACGAATTCGGTAATTGAATCACTATACTTTTCCTTGATATAAGATATAGCTCTCTGCTTGTTTTCTACCGCATAGTCACTTTGAAAAATGCCAATTCTTTTTGGCGGTTCTTTAATCCAGCGGCGAATTGGGACGAGACCGATTTTCAGTTTGTAGTTAAGCATATCATTTATTCTCCTTTAGAAAATTTTCTACCTGCTCGTATGTTGGAATCGAATTGCGCACTCCAAATGTTCTACATTTGATTGATACGAGCGCACTTGCAAATGTAAAACAATCGTCAAGAGGTCGCTTTTGTAAAAAAGCGTATAAAAAGGCACCATGGAATGTATCACCGGCACCATTTGTGTCAACAGCATTTGTTTGATAGCACTTATATTTTTTTACGATACCCTTGTCTAGATATGCACCCCCAGTGTCGCCTGTAGTGATGCCCAGAATCAGGGGATTATATTTATCTTTAAGACTATGGAGCGCATTTTCGACCGTACCTTCGCCTGTGAATTGTAAGGCAAACTCTTCGCTGGTTATCAAAATATCGACATATGGCAATATGCTTTCGATATCTGGATAAACGTTTCCGACATCCATCGAGACCAGCTTGCCCTTTCTATGAGCGTATTTTGCGCCTGCAATTGCCTGATTGACATAGTTGCCATCGAGATGGAGAATATCGGCCGAGTCGATTTGAGAAAGATCAATAAGTGACGGATCATCATCCAAATTACCTCTTTCGACTAAGCAGGTTCTCGTCGCTTTATCTGTAGATAAAATAATATAACACGTGAAGGCTCTTTTATCTCTAATAAATCTAATTGAAGAAGTATCAACGCCAAAGTCTTTGAATTCCCTCTCTAATTGGCGCCCATCTACATCGTCAGATAAAGACCCTAAATATGTCGCTGCTCCTCCTAATTTAGCAAAGGTTACCAAAGCGTTTGCGACTGGTCCTCCGCCCATTTTAAAAACATTGTTCACTTTCAGCTTTGTATCTTCTTTAGGAAACGATTTGCTGATTATATATGTATCTAGTAGGCAGGCGCCTATGCCGACAATTTTCATACTCTGTTATTGCTTTCTAATATTTCAATTTTGCTTTTTACAAATTCTTTAACCGCTTCGATTGGCTCTTTCATTATTAAATCGATCGCAACCTTATCTGCGTCTTGCCGTTGGACGGATTCAATAAATGTATAGCATAAATCAGTAGCGAAATTAATTTTGCAAACGCCAGCTTTTATCGCTGCCTTAATTTGTGCGTCGTCCACCCCGCTTCCCCCATGGAGGACAAGCGGACAATTCGTCGCTTCACTGATCTCTTTGATTCTTTGGATACCCAATATCGGAGATTTTTTGTACCTTCCATGCGCGGTGCCCACCATGATGGCTAAAGCGCTCACTCCAGTTTCACGGACAAATTTAACCGCATCAGCGACTTCGGTAAATTTTTCTTCTGTTGTATCCGAGGTTTTTCCGACATGACCTAATTCTCCTTCGACACCCACCTTAACTTCCTTAAGCAAATCGACAACATTTTTGGTATGGGCAATATTGCTTTCCATACTTTCTAAAGAAAAATCAACCATGACACCGGTGCATCCATTTTTCACAGCGATCGCCGCCGGAATATAGCCTGCCCCATGGTCTAAGTGCATGCAAACAGGAATAGAAGCCTTGTGAGCAGCATGCAAAATAATCGGGCATAAATAATCGGATACCCCTGTAGTAGCAAGGCGAGAATAAAACTGAATAATGACTGGAGATTTCATTTCTTCTGCGGCCTGAAGAACACCCATGACCGTCTCCATATTATAAACATTGAACGCTGGTACGGCATAGCCGTTTTCTTTTGCGTGCTTGAGAATAGATTGTAGATTTACTAACATTTATTCATCTCCTTTATGACATGTTCCATATCTAACGCTAAACCGAAATTTGCGAAATCGAAAACTTTTTCATTTATATTTGAATTGACTGCCACGATAATATCTGATTTTGCCACCCCAACTAGATGTTGTATTTGCCCCGAAATTCCGAATGCTACATATATTTTTGGGGAAATCATTTTTCCAGTTAATCCAACTTGGCGAGGATAATCCATATATCCTTTATCGATCACCGGGCGAGTTGCGACTAAAGTAGCACTATATTTTTTTGCCAACAAACTAATTTCATCTATGTATGGAATTGCGCCGCAGCCGATGCCGAAAACAATGTCGTTCGATACGCTGTTTTTAGCCACGCTTGCCAAAGTGACAGGACTGTTCGATACTATGTCGGCGATAACGTCACCTCCGCACGCGGGTCTAGTCATAATAAACTTTTGCTCGGAAATGGAGAAATCTGTACAATCGGCGCACAGCCCATATTGTTTTTTTGCAGCAATTCTAGCGGCCAACTCTTTTAATTGAATGGTGTTCTCAAAAAGGATGATTTTAGCTTCTTCTGGAATAGATTTGGCAAACTGGTTTGCGTCAGAGATATAGCTTATCTCTTTGGTCTCGCATGCGTAGTCATCAGCTATATCTTTTATATCTCCAACGTAATGAATTAAATCAGCTTTCTTCCCAGTATATTTTTTGTGGGCTTTTCTCGCCTGATTATGATTGTGCAACAATTCAATTAATCTGGGAATTTCGATGAACTCACATTTTCTCTTATTTTCATTGTTCTCATGTGTGCGAATAACACGAGTGGGCGAGGCCAATAAGCCAACGCGGTTCTTATCAATTTCCAAATCTTCAACATCTACTAGATCGATATTATGTCTCGTTGAAAACATCCCAGGAAATCTTAAATTAGCGATTCTTTCAAAAACATATATCGTTCGATTCTTTATTGTTTGTCTCTTTCCTTCGCGGGTCAAAAAGATCCCATTATCATAAGAAACGATGGACGAGACCAAATCGAATCCTAACAATTCAGCGACCATTGGCGGAACCTGGCCGGTATCACCATCGATACTCTTTACACCAGCAAATATAATTTCAGGCGAAAGTTTTTTTATGAATTCGCTCAAAACGTTTGCCGTGACTAAAGAATCTGAACCGGCTAAGGCTACATCCGAAATCAAATGTGCGCTAATCTCTAATCTTGTGAGCTCGTGCAAAATATGTTTATTGGATAGAGGACCCATCGTTAAAGTGTGGACATCATAATCTTCTATCCCCAATGCCACTTCTAAAGAGGCAGCATCGAAAGGATTGATTTCACCATCGCATATTTTTAGCAGTACAAGAATACTTTTATTCATAAGTTAGTTTGTTGAAAAAATCTGCAATTTTCTTATATTTACGATAAATTTCGACATATCTTTTATGATTTTCTTGATTGGGAATGGTTCTTTCTTTTATCTTTGAACACTTCGCTAGCGCATCTTCAAAGTTGTCGAAATACCCAATTGCGATACCTGCCGACATCGCGCTTCCGAACGAAGAATCATTGTATTCAGTCGTGAAGAGTTCTAAGTTTAATACATCGCTCACAATATGTCTCCACGTCTCACTTTTTGCGCCGCCTCCTAAAATGCTTACCCTTCCACTGATGGAAAGCCCTCTTTCTTTAAGAAATTCCAGGCAATCAAATAAGCTAAGCGCGCAGCCTTCCATAATCGCTCGAGCAAAATGTGCCCTTGAATGCTGTTGCGATACGCCAAAGAAATTTCCGCGCAATGCGGGGTTTGCGTAAGGTGTTAACTCTCCAATTAGGTAAGGGTGAAATATTAAACCCTCACTGCCAATTTCAATTTTTTCAGCAGCGGTGCTAAGGGTAGGAAAATCACAACCGAAATTATCGCGGAACCAACGCAGAGATGATGCACAAGATTTTGTGGCGCTACCAGGATAATATAAACCTTTTATAATGTGTGAATAATTTATGATACTTTCGCTGGGAACTAATTTGTATGACACGATGCAAATTCTTCCAGCTGTAGCCAATTTAATCGTTGCGTCACCATTTTTAATCGCGCCGGCCGCAAATACTTCCATCGCAGTGTCAGTAGTTCCGCATATTACTTTTGTTCCAGCGATGAGCCCGCTCTCTTCAGCTGCTTTTTGCGTCACTTCAC
>JAEWLX010000094.1 GCA_023457325.1 Bacillota bacterium
TTTGCTCGGAGATGTGTATAAGAGACAGGTTTTGCAATTGGCGCTTTTGTGCTCTGCGCGTCTTCAACTAACTTAACTATCTGAGCCAAAGTCGATTCTTTTCCAATTCTTGTAGCTTGATATGTTATTGAGCCGTTTTTATTAATGCTTGCACCAATAACAATATCTCCTTGTTGTTTTTCAATCGGCATCGATTCGCCAGTTAACATTGATTCATCAATTGAGGTATAACCTTCAATCACAACTCCATCAACCGGGAGTCTCTCTCCTGGTTTGACAATGATGATGTCGCCTTTACTAACATCTTCGACATCGACGATAATTTCAATTCCATCTTTAATGGTTGTAGCGGTTTTTGGGGTGAGATTTATCAGTTTTTTAATTGCCTCAGAAGTTTTTCCTTTCGATAAAGCCTCGAAATATTTACCAAGTAAAATCAAGGTGATAATCACCGCGGCCGATTCAAAGTATAAATTTGCTTCGTTTAGATTACCCAATCCGATTTGGATTGTTGTATATACACCGTATAAAAAGGCGGCCGATGTGCCAAGAGCCACTAATGAATCCATATTTGGATTAAATAAAAAGAGCGTTTTAAAACCAACGGTGTAAAATTTGTAACCTATGATAACGACGGGTATCGTGAGAATAAGTTGGGCAATTGCAAAGTTAAAAAGATGATGATGGGGATCGATAAATAAAGGAAGAGGAAGACCAATCATGTGACCCATTGCAATATAAAGAAGAGGGATGGTAAAAATGAGAGTTAACAAGAATTTAATTTTTAGAATTGATATTTCTTTATTCTTCTTTGCTTGGTGATTGTCGATTTGATTATCTTGATTAATGCGATATCCCGCAGTCGCTATTCGCTTCTTAAGTTCACTAATACGAAAACGGTTTGGTTCAACAGTAATTTTTAATTTTTCTGTTGCGAGGTTTACGTTTGCAGTCAAGATGCCTGGAGTTTTTAACGCAGCTTTTTCAACAGCGCGAACACAGGAAGCGCACGTCATTCCTTCAACATTAAATGATAAATCATCGGTTTCAATCTCGGCTTTATATCCAGCTTTTTTAACACTATTTTGAATATCTTCTATTTTTGTTTTTGCATCGTCAAAAGTAACATCCATCTTATTCGTTAAAAGATTGATTGAAACACCTTTTACACCATCAACCTTTTTTGTTTCTCTTTCGATAGCGCGAACGCATGAAGCACATGTCATGCCTTCAATATCAAATGTTTTCTTGTCCATTACAAAATCCTATCGAGCAACTGCTGGATTTCCTCAATCTTTTCTTCTGAACTATTTTTTAAAAATGATTCTCTAACGCAATGGTCAAGATGTTCACTAATAATTTGTTTCTGAGCTTTTTTTAATAGCGCAAGAGTCGCTTGCACTTGATTGGAAATATCGATGCAGTATCTTTGGTTCTCGATCATGCTTATTACAGCATCCAATTGTCCTTTTGCCACTTTTAAAGTTTTCATCGCTTCTTGGTGTTTCATATCTACCTCCACCCCTCCCATGGGGGGTATCGATATTTTCTCCTTCCTCATGGAAATTGTCAATTAATGTGGTTTGAATATGTATTTACATTTCGGTCTTTAAATTATTTTGCTGTCTTGCTAAAATACAAGTAGGAGTAATTCGGTCGTTTAACCGAATAATTATTATGGGTCGCCCAAAGGGAAGCATAAGCAAAGATAGAATTATCTCAGCTGTCGAGAATCTAATTGCCGCGAAAGGGGTCAAAAACTTTTCGTTACGCGATGTCTCAACAAAGGCCAACCTTTCACCTGGAACCATTTATTATCATTACGCAACTAAAGATGAACTTGTCTTCGATGTTATTTCTCGTCATATCGAGAGTTTAAAAGAAGAATATCTACAGTGGTTGAGTCGTCATGAAAACGACCTTCATCCCCAACGTTTTCTTGAAGTTGTATTTCATAAAAGCGTCAAACTATTTGATCGCGCAAAAATGCATATATTTTTGATTAACGAATGCCTTGGTGGAAACGAGATTTTAAGAGCAAAATTTATCGAGAAGTATCGCGAGTGGCGAAGCACTCTTCTTATCGGCGTTAAAAAAGTATTCGCTCATCTTGAAGACGATGAAGCTTTCGCCTACACCTTAATGCTGATTATTGATGGTCTTGTTGTTCAAGAAATTCTTCAGGATAACGGATTTGATGAAAATAGACTCGTTAAGATAATGATGAATGTCGGAGACAAAAAATGACAAATAAACTCCAGCAATCAGTCATAGTAAAAATCCATCAGCGTTTTCCGAATGTTATCATAAATGATAAAGATGGGTGCATAAGATTAAGTGGTGAGTTAGACAAATGGGAAGATATTGTCGAGGCTGGCTACTTAGCAGCCAAAGCCAAAAGTGAAGGGGTTATTAACGACATTATTTTAAAAGGCTACCCTACTCAAAAAATGCGGACGGCGAGTATTAACGATAAAAAATATGATGGCACAAGGTGCGATGTATTAATTATCGGCGGGGGTATTGTCGGAGCTGCAATCCTACGCGAATTTACAAAGTATCGCATCGATGCACGCTTGATCGAAAAGGAAAACGATGTTGCCTTGCATGCCAGCAGCCGGAATGACGGTTGTATTCATGTCGGCATCGATTTACCACGCTACAGTAATAAACACAAATATTTAAGACGTTCTGTCCAAATATACGAGAAGCTAGCCAAGGATTTAAACGTTGATTACATTCGCCATGGCCAAACATTGGTCTTTAATAAAAACTTAGCTAAAATCGCTGTCCCTTTTCTTCTAAAAAGCGCTAACAAAAAGGGAATCAAGGGTGCCCGCTACCTCAGCAAAAAAGAACTATTGAAACGCGAACCAAATATCAACAAAGAAGCCAAATTCGCTGTTTTTTTCCCTGAAGGAGCCGTTATTTCTCCTTATAACATGGTTGTCGGACTTGCCGAAAATGCCATCGAAAACGGAGGACGTATTTATCTAAATACTGCCGCGATCAAAATTGAATTAGAAAATAGCCTCATTAAATCCGTGGTTACGAATCGCGGTTCGTTTTATCCGAAGGTGGTAGTCAATGCTGCCGGCACATTCGCCGATGTCGTTGCCAAGATGGCTAATGACCAATTTTTTACCATTCACCCCCGTCGGGGCGTGGAAATGATCCTCGACAAAAAATTTGCCAAGAAATCAGTGAACTCTACTTTGTCATTCTACTTTGGTAGCAAGGATAAAAAGGCACATACCAAGGGCGGAGGCATTATTCCTACTGTCGACGGCAATGTCGTTGTCGGTCCGACTGCAGCTGAAACGCCAGAACGCGAAGATTTTTCAACAACCAACGAAGAAATAAATGCCTTGTTTGAAAAACATTCATACACGATTCCTTTACTATCTCGAAGCGATGTTATTACCTATTTTGCGGGAATACGTGCTTCGACTTACGAGGAAGACTTTGTGATTAGAAAAGGCAAGTGGACAACTAATATTATTCATGCCGCTGGCATTCAATCACCAGGGTTAACGGCCGCTCCAGCAATCGCTGAGGATGTCGTAAAAATCTATGAGGAAATATGCAACAGTAAACTCGATTTGAACCCTTCGTTTAACCCCAAACGCACAATCAATTCTCCTCTTGCCTCATTAAGTTTAGAAATGCGTAATAATCTAATAAAACAAAACCCGGATTATGGTCAAATAATATGTCGGTGTGAGGAAGTCTCAAAAGGCGAAATTATCGATGCTTTAAATCGCCCGCTGGAAATTAATACTTTGGATGGATTAAAACGACGAATTCGTGCGGGAATGGGGCGCTGTCAAGGTGGATTTTGCCAACAGTTGATCATTCAGCTTATGGCCGAGTACCAAAAGAAGTCGCTATGCGAAATTAAGAAAAAAGGTGAAGGCTCTGTTTTACTAGGCTGCACCAAGGAGGACATCGCATGAAACAATATGATGTCGCCGTAATCGGAGCAGGACCAGCTGGTTTAGCCGCCGCTTTGAAAGCTAGTCAAAACGGGGGAACAGTAATGCTAATCGAAAGAGAGGCCAAGCTTGGCGGAATTCTCAAACAATGTATTCATGATGGTTTTGGTATTACTAGATTTAAAGAGAAACTTAGTGGTTCGGAATACGCTTATCGTGAAATCGCAAAAGTAACCAGTAGCAATGTCGAAATCAGCACTTTGACTTATGTTATTAACATAGTTAAAGCAGATGATTCTTTTCTTATTACAATTGTCACGCGTGAGGGAATCAAAGAAATAATGGCGCGCCGTATTATTTTAGCGACTGGGTGTCGAGAAAGAACAGCACGACAAATCTTTATCGATGGGAGCAATCCAAGTGGCATCTTTACCGCAGGGTCGGCACAATATTACATTAATATTTTAGGAAAAATGCCAACCAAAAAATGCGTAATTCTAGGTAGTGGCGATATTGGGCTAATTATGGCGCGAAGAATCACTCTTGAGGGGGGGCAAGTTCTCGGTGTATATGAAGTTAAACCGACACCAAGCGGCTTGACACGCAATATTGTTCAATGTCTAGATGATTTTAAAATTCCTTTATACCTTTCGCACACCGTTACGCGCGTCTTTGGTGAACAACGGCTCGAGGCTGTCGAAATAGCAAAAGTCGACGAAAGAATGCGCCCCATTGAAGAAACAAAACAAATCGTAAATTGTGATGCCTTGATTGTATCGGTCGGTTTGATTCCTGAAAACGAAATTGCCGAAAGTTTAAATATCCCGATTAATCCGAAAACGAAAGGTCCTTATGTTGACCAAAACCTCATGACTTTGGTTGAGGGAGTGTATTCGTGTGGAAACTCACTTCATGTCAGTGATTTGGCCGATTATGTTTCAGAAAGCGGAGAAATAGCAGGTCACTTTGCAACAAAAAATGCGCTTTCTGCACGAAATTTGCAGGAAATTGCCATCGATAATAATCTCCTTTATTTCGTGCCCTCCCATATCGACATTAACGGAAGGCTTGATAACATAGTTGCGTATTTTCGTAGTGCAGCCGAATTTGATAAAGCTACCTTAATAATTGAAAGTGATGGTAAAGAAATATTGCGGAAGAAGTACCAGAGACTTCGCCCCCCTGAGATGGAAAAAGTCACCTTCAATGTAAGTGATAAGAACTGTCATTCAATTAGAGTGCGTTTGGAGGTTGAACAATGAAAAAGATATTAACTTGTATTGTTTGCCCAAATGGTTGTCAACTAAGTATTGATGACACAAGCCTTGAGGTGAGCGGTAATAAATGTCCTCGTGGCCTTTCCTTTGCCATCGAGGAACTAACTAATCCGCAAAGAAGTGTATGTTCAACTGTCAAAACAAACTTGCCGGAATATCCAGTCGTGGCCGTAAGGACTGATGGCGTGATTTCCAAAAGCAAGATCCCTGATTTAATCAGACTCTTAAAAGAGATTATTCTTGAGGATTATCTCCCAATTGGATCAATCATCATTCATAATATTTTTGGAACTGACACTAATGTCATTACAACTGCTGATATGCATAAAGGAGATTTTAAAGTATGAT
>JAEWLX010000095.1 GCA_023457325.1 Bacillota bacterium
CTACATCCCGACACTGGCGCGCCCGACAGGAGTCGAACCCGTAACCTTTAGATCCGTAGTCTAACGCTCTATCCAGTTGAGCTACGGGCGCGTGTCCGCCAAAATGGCGGCTCATATAATATAAACCTTGGGGCCGATATTATACAAGTGAGAAATAAAATGGAGGTTCCTATCGGAGTTGAACCGACGCTCATTGAGTTGCAGTCAATTGCCTTACCACTTGGCTAAGGAACCAGCGCAAGTAATTATAGCAAATGACATTTGAACCTTCAATAAGTAATAAATTACTTGAAATGACTAACGACGAGACGAGGTCGCCTGTTGACGGCGAGCGCTACGATTCTTTTTCGTTTGTTGTTTTCGATAGATGAAGAAACCACCAAAACCGACCACCGCTAAACCGCCGATGACGATTAAAACAATCGCCCAGCTCGGTAAGGTACTAGCCTTAAATTCTTCCCACATCGCTAAGACATAACGATTATTATCGCCGAAATCACGCATGAGTGATAAACGAGGAATCATCTCTTCATCAGGATATTGAGCGTATAGTTGACGACCGACACTATCTTCTTCGATATAAATAATCGTTTCCGTGTCAACGGTATCGCCGAAGAAATAAGTTAAATCATAAGCAATTAAATCATCAGTTATATCATTAGCGAGTTTCCACTCGTCAATTGGCGTTTCCCATTCATCTTCGCGAATGTCATACCACTCGTGGACGAGAGTATTAATGTCTTCACCACCGATGAAAGAGCTATAGCCGATGTAGTCCATGTTTTGCGCGGCGTTAAAAGGATCAGAAACGAAATCGAGAAACTTTTGCGCTAGTTCTTTGTTTAAAGAGTCGCTTTTGGGCATAACCCAACCATCGAACCAAATATTTCCGCCTGTTTCCGGAATCGAATAATATAATTCGGTCTCGATTTCTTCTTCAGCTTGATCCATGGCATAGACGGCATCGCCACTCCACGCAAGATTAATGCCAATCTTTCCGGTGACGATATCTTGTTTGCCGGAATCATTTTCAAAACCGTAAATGTTTTCTTTTAAGACTAGGAGCTCTTCTTTAACTGAAGCAACAGTTGTTTCATCAGAACGATTAAAGATAGTGGTTAGTTGCTCATTATATTCAGTTGGATCGTATGCGGGTTTGCTGTCATCAAGATATGTTTCTTGTAGTTGACGAATTTCTTCATCAAAAACACGCATTATGCCGACTGAATAAGTATCGCGCATTGAATCTTTTATCGAGATTGTATCTTTGTATTTTGTATCCCATAAAGAATTCCAATCTTGCATGTCTTCGGTGATTGTTTCAAAAGAAATATCGCGATTTGCATACTTTTCATATGTGGGATTATATAAAATGCCTAAGGTCCCCCACATATAACCAACCGCATAATCCGAAATGGAATGCGTTGTGTTTGTGACACTGTTAGTCGCTTCTATATTAGCGAATACATCTTTGAGATATGGTGAGGCATATTGATCGTAATTAGGAACTTTAACCGCGATGTCATCAAGCGGTTCGAGCATGTCGTTAGCAATCATCTTTTGAATCATGTAATCGCTTGGACACACTAAGTCATATACTGATTTTCCGGTTTGAAGGGAGTTAAGCATCGTTTCATTCGTATCAAAAGTATCGTAGACAACACTAATTTCCTTTCCTTCCGTTTCCATGATGAAATCTTCAAACTGTTCGACAAGATCTTTGGCATCATAACCATTTTGTGGGTCATTTAAATAAATGTAGTCTTCCCAGTTTAAAATACGAAGAACTTGACTACCACCTTCGTGAGGTCCTGCTCCACTACAAGCCGCTAATAAAAGCGCTGAGAAAAAAACGGCTGATGATCCCGACAAAGTCTTTTTAAAATTCATGGTTTTCCCTCCCTTTGCGAATTTTTTTCACACTCTTAGTTTTATTACGATATAAAGTAATTCCGACAACAACTAATAAGACAACGATGAAAATAATTAAGGTCAAAGCCCGCATTTCCGGTGGAATTGGACCACGTTTAATTTTAGCTTGAACCAAGGTTGATAAAGTCTCGATTGTCCCTTCACCATTTAAAAGACCAGTGCCTCGAGTAAAGGCTGTGATGATAAAATCATCAAGCGAGAGGGTAAGTGATAGTAAAAAACCAGAAAGAATGCCTGGCATAATTTGCGGAATAATAATCTTCCAAAGTGCTTTTTGTGGCGTGGCTCCTAAATCAAGAGCCGCCTCATAAAGGTGCGGATCAAGTTGCATTAACTTAGGTCGCACGGAAATATAGACAAACGGGACAGACAAAACAACATGGCCGATTAACAATGTCCAAAAACCAAAGATCGACTGACCGTGGAAGATAACACTACCGACAAAAACAAACAAAACAGTCAGCGATAAAGCCATGACGATTTCGGCATTAACAATCGGTATTTGTGTCACGCCTTCGATCGCTTTCACCATGCGTTTGCGGCTGTAAAAAGCCCCAATCGCGCCAGCCGTGCCGAGCAGAGTTGAAATAACCGCGCTAATAAAAGCGATAATTAAAGTATTGCCTAAAGCCGTCATTATTTCTTTACTTTGAAATAAGCGGGCATATAGATTAAACGAAAAGCCTGTCCACACACCGACATTCGTCGCTTCAGTAAACGAAAAAGCGATTAAGACTAAAATCGGAAGATACATAATAAAGAGAAGCAGGTAAATATAAATGCCCGCAAAAATTTTCTTTGACTTTACCATAGGTTGCTCCCTCGCGATGCAAAGTCATCTTTATTAAAACGACGAGAAATAAGTAAGGTAATACCGACAATCGCTAGCATTATCAAAGCCATAAACGAACCATCATTCCACTGTGAGTTTGAAAAGTTTAGATAGATTGAATTACCAAACAAGGTAATTTTTCCTTCGGAAAGAACATCGGAAATAACATAACTCGACATCGTCGGCATAAAAACCATCGTCGCGGCGGATACAATGCCGGGTAACGACTGAGGTAAAATCGATTTTGTGAACACTTGAAAGGGATTAGCGCCCAAATCAGAGGCTGCTTCAATTTGACTTTGATCAAGCTTAAGCATCGTCGAGTAAAGTGGCAAAATGGTAAAAGGCAAGAAGTTATAAACCATACCGACCATCGTCGCTAAATATGGGTGTTGTCCTCCATTAATTCCAAACCATGTCAATAAGTCGCGAGTGGCCCCCGTGCGTAAGACGAAGTTAATCCACATTGGCATGACAAAAAGCAAAACTAAAACAGTATTAGTGTTGTATTGTTTGCGAGCTAAAAAGTAGGCTAACGGATAACCGATTAGCAAACAGAGAAGAGTGTTTAAAATACCAATAAAAAAGGAAACGAGTAACACATTGAGTTTCGTTGTTGATGAGAAGAAGCGGACGAGGGAATCAAATGAAAGTTGCCCCCCCGCATTAGAAAAAGCGTAATACACGATTAATAAAATCGGAATAATGACAAAGAGCGCCAAAAAGACGCCATAAGGTATCGCTAAATATTTACGCTTAAAGTTCATACTTGGCGATATCTCCCTTAATTCTTAAATGGATTTTATCAGCGGCAACATTTATTGATACAACGTCATTTTCATTAAAGACATATTGAGTGTCGACAACAAAATCTTCCTCTTCTTCGGTGCGAACTGTGTACTGATAATGATCGCCAATATAAAGAGTGGAAACAACCGTTCCTGTCGTCTGGCCTTGTTCGATGTCATCTGATAGCTCAATGTCACCTAGTTGTATTTCGGCGACGACTTCCGCATCGTTAAAATCATAGCGGGTGCCTTTTTTACTAACAACATAGCCATCATCATCTAAAGATGATTGTGGGACTAAGTCGGTGATTTTACAATCAAAGGCAACATTGCCGATGACGACTTGGTTATTTTTATTAATCCAGGCATCATAATAACTGTTAATCGTGAATTCTTTCTTCATAACGTGAATATTCTCGGGGTCGATATAAATACCGACGACCTGTTGGGCTGGAAAATCCTTCGTTCCTTGAACAATGACTTCGTTTTTACCAACCATGACAACATATTCAAAATGAACGCCTTTAAAAATCTTGTTGACGATTTTGCCGTCAACCAGACCTTTTTGTGGGGCGACAATTTCCACATCTTCAGGGCGAATGACAACATCTACTTTTTCGTTAAGCGGATAATCATCACTACACGGAAAGTTTGCGTTGATAAAACGGACGACCCTTGGACCGACCATCGTCGCGTTGTATATATTTGAATTGCCGATAAAATCGGCAACAAAAGCATTTGCAGGCTCATTATAAATATCCATGGGTGAACCAACTTGCTGAATAACGCCGTCTTTCATAACGACAATCGTATCCGACATTGTCAACGCTTCTTCTTGGTCGTGAGTAACGTATATAAAAGTAATACCGAGTTTGTCATGCATTGCTTTTAACTCAAGTTGCATGTCCTTGCGCATCTTTAAATCGAGAGCGCCGAGCGGCTCATCAAGGAGCAAAATTTTCGGTTCATTAACAATACAACGGGCAATTGCTACTCTTTGCTGTTGTCCGCCCGAAAGAGTTTGCACATCGCGATCTTCGAGTTCTTCCAAATCAACCATTTTTAATGCCTTAGCGACTTTTTCATCGATCTCTTCGATGGTCAAGCGGCGACTTTTGCTCACTTCATTATCATTTTTGTCTTTGTATACTTCGGTTATCTTTTTTAGTTTTAAACCAAAAGCGACATTATCGTAAACATCAAGATGAGGAAACAAAGCATATCTTTGAAAGACAGTATTAACTGGTCTTTTATAAGGTGGGAGGACGGAAATGTCGGTGCCATTAAGAAGAATTTCGCCTTTGGTTGGTGTTTCAAAACCGGCAATCATGCGAAGAGTTGTCGTCTTTCCGCATCCCGATGGTCCAAGAATTGTCACAAACTCACCGCGTTTAATATCTAAATTGAAATCATCAACCACGATTGTTCCATCGAATTGTTTAGAAACATTTCTTAGACTGATAATTGTTTCGTTATGGGCCATCTTTTTACACCTCGCCTTTGTAGATATTTCGAAGCGAATATGACCTCGAATTTTTACGAATAAAAATATAGACAAAATTCAACGAAAATACAACATATTTTAATCGAGAAAACGCGAAAATATTTACACCCTCATTTTTTAATCGCAAAAATTAGCGTTTTTCAGCGATGTGGTCTCACTTTTTTGACAATCGATTTTCTGCGCAAAATGATGCGAAAATGTAAAAGATTTTGATTTTCATTTTCTCCTTAATAATCATCTTGATTTTTTTTCGCCATTTTTGCTATCATTTTGGAAATGTTTTTTTAAGGTCTTTTTACTGATTTTTTTGCTTTCTTGTCGCATAATATAACGATGGCGAATATAATTATTACCTGAGGTATTTCTATGAAACAAATCGGATACATCTTCACGGCCCTAACTTTGGCCGCAACCCTCCTTAGCGGTTGCGATGCCAACGCCAATAAGACGGCCTTGATATACGGAAAGCTACTTGGAGAATTAAATGTTCTCAACTATGAAGAATTATCAGACAAACTTGATAATGGTGATAATTTCCTTCTTTTTCAAACACCAAATTCAAATTGCACTTGTTGGACGTCATTTCGCGATTCAATCCTAAAACCATATATTATTGAAAATAATGTTCGAGCATACACCATTCCCTTTGCCGAATTTTATGATAGTGAAAATATTAAACGCGATACATTCGGTATTGCCCTTAATAGTTCGTCGCAGACAATGGCTATTTACAAAAACGGCGTCATCAAAACAATGCGTGAATACAATTCCACGCACAAGATTTGGACGAGTAGTGAATCATTTAATACTTATATTAACGAATTAATAATTACCCCTACTATCATCGACCTTGACCTTGCTCAATTACAAAGTCTCTACACAAAGGAAAATCCTTTTTCGGTCCTCTTTTATGATGAAAGTGAAGCTTCACTTTATCTTAAAGATAATCCTTTAAAAGACTACGCTCTTGCTCATCTTAATGAAATGGAAACCATTTATGCGCTACAAACAAATGTTGAAGGTATTAAGTTAAACGATTCAGGCATTTATCAAGATGATCAATGGCAAACATTTAAAGATGATTATGGATTATCAAGTCTTAACAATGAAGTGTTTGGCTATGGAGATGGTTTTGTACCGACCTTACAATACATTGAGCCTAATGGCGGCGCGACGAATGGTGACGTCATCAAAGCACAGGTTGTTTATTTCAATGATCTTTTAGCTAATGTTGAAGTAGATGGTTCATATCTTGTCGAAGATAGTTACTATACGACGGAGCGCCAGTCCTCGTTATCATATCTTAATGATTTCAGTGGAACAGCCATTATCAAGGGTTTAACTATTCCTTCATCGGACACGAAACTTGTCGGCGAGCAAAGAGTGTGGCTCAAAGAAAAAGCGGCCGTTTACCACGATCCGCTTCTGGCCGCGTTCCTTGATTATACTTACGCGATGAGTGTTTAATCACTTTATTAAAATAAAGCGCGACCATGTGAGTCGCGCTTTTCTTTTACATTTCGATTTCTTTGATTAATTTCTTTAATGAGTCGCTTGATTTAACTAAATCGTCTATTTCTTGCTTTGAAAATTTCGGTGTTAAAAGACGAGCCGCTCCTTGGCGGTTAACAACAGCCGGTAAAGATAAATAAACATCGCTTATTCTTCCCTCATAAGCATTTTCGATGAACGATGAAACCGTTAAGATGCTATTGGTATTATTAACTATCGCCTCAACAATCCGTGCGACGGCAAGGGCAACAGCATAATATGTAGCGCCTTTTTTGGAAATAATATCGTAGGCCGCGTGTTTAACTTCTTTCAAGAGTTCATCAAACTTTAGTTTGCCATGACATGCACAGCGTTTACAGCTTTCGCAATAATCTTCAAGATTGACACCACCGATGGTCGTGATGGAGAAGGTAGCGACTTCGCTATCGCCATGTTCACCGACAACATAAGTGTGAATGTTGCGTGTATCAACGCCCGTGTCCTCGCTAATCAAATATTTAAGACGTGAAGTATCAAGGACAGTTCCACTGCCAATTACGCGTCCGGGTTTAAGGTTCAATTTCTTATTAACATAGTAGGCGAGAATGTCGACGGGATTAGTGACGACCATAATGATGACATCGTCATCAAGATAAGGGCGCATACTTTCAATAATCGAATCAAATACCTTGATGTTGCGTTTTAGTAAATCAATACGTGTCTCACCCTCTTTTTGGGCGACACCGGCCGTAATAATAATGATGTGGGCATCTTGACAGTCGCTATATTCGCCTGCTTTTACGATTTTTGGTGAGACAAAAGAAATGCCGTGCTGCATGTCTAAAACATCGCCTTCAGCTTTGTTTTTGTTGACATCAATAATGACAATTTCGTTAACGCTATGTCCTTGCAATAAGGCAAAGGCCGTTGATGAACCAACAGCGCCGTCTCCGATAATAACTACTTTGCGATTTTCCATAGTAAATAACCTCCGCATAGATATTAAAATATTCGCAGGCTATTTCATAATGATATGATTATAAAACGTACTATTTTGTAATCTCTTGTTTAATGCGATCAGTAATTTGCTGAGCGTTTTTATAAATCTGTTCAATTGGTTCATCTAAGAAGAACTTGCCATCTTCATATAAAATCTTGCCATTAATCATCGTCAGTTTAACATTCTCTTTTGAACCACTGTAAACGAGATTCTTTTCAATATTATTAAGCGGCTGCATATTTGGGCGCTTAAGATCAATCATAATGAGGTCGGCTAGTTTTCCAACCTCGAGTGTGTCAGCATCGTCAAGACCGAGAGCTTTAGCTCCGCCGACAGTTGCCATTTTCAAAACTTGATAACCATCTAAGGATGTTGGATCCATCGTCTTTAATTTTGCTAAACCGGTAACAAGAAACATTTCTCTAAAGAAATCAAGACAGTTATTGCTGGCTGGTCCATCAGTGCCGATTGAAAGATTCATGCCATAATCCAAAAATTTCTGAACGGGAGCAATTCCGCTTGCTAATTTGGTATTACTACTTGGACACGTCACTAAGTGGAGATTACGCCTTTTAAACACTTCCATATCTTCATCGGTGAGATAAACACCATGAAAACCACCGCCGCCATAATTAAAGAGACCCAGTTTTTCAAAATATACGGCTGGCGTATCACCATGGCGATCTATGCAACCCTGAACTTCATTTTCCGTTTCACTTATATGCGTGAAAACGGGTGCTTTTAACTCATTTGCCAATTCCGAAAGCTGAACAAGCATCTCGTGCGTGGCTGTATACTCGGCGTGAAAGCCTAGACGAAAACTGACTATGTCAGATTTGCCATTAATCACTTGATAGTTCTCGCGGAGATCGCTAATCGATTCTTTAAATTTCGTCGGTGTGCCTAAGATTATCGTTCTCATACCAAAATCACTGGCCGCCCGAGCGATTTCCTTGGGAAAGTAATACATATCAAAGTTAGCCGTTATGCCACTAGTCAGATACTCAGCAAAGGCTAATTTGGATAGATGATATACATCGGTTGGTTGCAGTTTGGCCTCAATAGGAAAAACCCAATTATAAAGCCAGTCGCGAAGAGATAAGTCATCGGCATAACTTCTTAGAAAAGTCATCGCTGAATGGTTGTGAGCATTTTTAAAGCCCGGCATTAAAACATTACCATCACACAAAATTACACGATCGAAAGGACCGTGTTTAGAACCATTCTTGCCTATATAGACAACATGATTTCCATCGACGACTAAGTCGCCCTCGACAATTGGTCTATCGTTCATGCTCAGAATACGAGCATTTTCAAATAAGATGCGCATAAAACATTCTCCTTTTATAACTTATCGATAATATTAGTTGTTTTCTTCTTTCTTTGGTTCAGGAAGGGGACGCAATTTTTCAAATGGTGCACCACAAACGGGACATGTGCCATCTTCGTTAGGAACAACGATTTGTCCACATCTAAGACAACGATATTTTTGCATAAGCAAGTCTCCTTGTTTCTGTATTTATAGTATACGATAACATGCCTAATTATCTAATAGATACGCAAATTATTAAGAAAGAGCTTTCGTATCAACCTTGCCAACGAGCGTTTTGGGAAGGCTATCGCGATAGACAATTTCCTTTGGAACAGCATAAATACCGCATCGCTTTTCAATCGTTTCACAAATTTGCTTATCAATATTTTGATTTGCGTAGTGGCGGTCAAGGACGACAAAAAGTTTAATGGCATTGCCAAGCTTAATATCACTTATGGCAATGGCGGCGCACTCATGAACAACGCCAAGATCCATCACCGCTCCTTCGATTTCATTAGGAAAGACATTCGTGCCACTAACTTTAATAATTCTTTTTAAACGTTGGCGAAAATAGACATATCCATCCTGGTCGAGGCTTCCATAATCACCTGTCGCAATCCAAATATCACCATGATCGTCTTTGACGAAAGGTTGTTCGCTTTCATCTTTTAAAAAGCGATAGCCATTCATCATCGTTTCGCCTTTTACATACAGTTCACCATCCTGGCCGAAATCTAAATCTTTTTTCGTCTCAAGGTCAACGACTTTCATATGAATGTTCGGTAGCAATTTGCCGACACTTCCTTTGCGATGGTGAGCGTCGGTATTAACTGAGCACACTGTCACAACTTCGGTTAAACCATAGCCCTCATAAAGTCGGGCCTTTGATCCATTAGCCTCCATGCGGTCGTTGAAACGCTCAATTAAAGAGGGCGCGACAAAATCACCACCGACAAAAGCGACGTGCAAGTTTTTTAAATATGGGCCATTAAAAGAGGGGTTCCTTAGCAAGGCTTCGAATAATATTGGTACGCCGATAATAAAAGAAATTTGTCCCTTTTTTAAATATTTTACCACTTGGTCGGAGTGGAATTTCGGCATTAATGTATTCGCAGCCCCAAAAGCCAAGCAAGCATGCATGCCCATGCACAAACCAAAGCCATGAAAAATAGGAAGGACAGCAAGCATGTACTTGTTTTCTGTTTCATCTAATTGCAAAATATCAAGGCCATTTGCAGCTAAAGCATTGACGCTATAAGAGGATAAAGCCACAACTTTTGGCTTGCCTGTCGTGCCACCGCTATGCAGATAAAACGCGTCCTTTTTTATATCGTTATCATATGCAAATAGTTGCGTTTTGCTGTAAAAAGACTTGATTTTGTCGCTTTTCTTGATTCTCTTTAATTTTGCCCAATTTTGCAAACTGTATCCAAGAATGAGTAAAGGGTTTAGTCCGCTAACCGGCGAGCAAGCGATGACGCGAACTCCGATATCATTAAGGGGCATAAATTCCTGAAAGGCTGTATCAAGTGCAAAGAGTAGTCGGCTACCCGTCTCTTCCATAATCGTCTTCATTTGATCATATTTCATCAAAGGGTGAATCAAGTTTGCGATAGCGCCAATTTGATTAATCGCATAGAGAAGATGAACGGCGCTAGGAATATTTGGAAGACAAACAGAAACGACATCATCTTTCTTAATGCCGTAGGAAATAAGACCTTGGGACAAACGATGAACCTTTTCTAATAGCGACTTATACGTTGTCTTTTTGTGCATGTAAAGAAGAGCAGTTCGTTTTGAATATGCTTTTACTGAATCTTTTAGTGATAAATATAATGTATTTTCTTTTTTCATGGTTTCTCCATTATCTTAAAGGAACGCCGGAAAGGTAATAAACGACAAAGGCAACTAAAGCCAAGACAGCCTGATGAAATAAATAGATATAAATTGTTTTTGAACCGATATAAGTTAAAGGTTTTAAAGCCTTTTCGACTTTGTGATAATCGCTTCCGTTCTTTTTAAAAATCAAACTTCTTTTGTTCTTATAAAGTAGTTCACCGAAAAAACCACCTAGAAAAGCATATCCGATATAAGGGAAAAGCCCGGCCCAATCAACGCCATACCATGCTTGACCAAGGACAATTGCCAGGCGCATTTTAAAATCATAATTAATTGGCGTAAACACGCCATTAATAGTTGTATAAGTTCGAATAGCCGGTACCAAACGACCATTAATGAGCATCCACCAGTTTTGGGCATTGATGCTTATTGTTGTAGCTTCGATCCTCATCCAAAAGCCAGTTGACATAAAAAGGAGGGCAAGGAAGAGAGCACACCACTTCCAAATGCTTCTTGATCCAGTCGTTTTAATAATAAAAAGGCGAAATAAAGAATAAATAAGCAGCGACACACCAAGGCACGAAATAATACCAAAGAAAATAAACATATTTGTTTTAAAAATAGTTGAACCAAGATAGGCAACAATCGAGACAATGGCCCCAAAACCAATTATCAACATAGCTCGTTTTATGCTATTCCGTGATAAGTATGCGCTTAGTCCCGTCAGTATAAAAAATAGGGCAACGACAACATAGCGAACATTAATGCGCCAATCGAACACCCAATAAGCTTCGCTCCAAAGATAAATATTGCGAAGCCATTCGGGAGCTTGAGCAGCGATAAAAAATTCATTGGCCAGAATTCCAAAATCATAAGCCAAATGATCTAAAATCATTATAATGATTAATATGCCTCGTAATAAGTCAATTTCAAAGATCCGTTTCTTTCGTGGCGCTTGCTCGCGAAGAGGGAGGAATGGCAAAGACTTATTTCTAATCGCTATTTCCATATCATAAATATAACAAAAAGATATATTCAAGTCTTAATAAATCGCTTTGATATTAAAAGCGACTACTTATTTAAAGTAAGTAAATATTCTTGATAGACTTTTTCAACTTCAGCAAAGTAACGAATAAAACAACGATAAAATCCCTTTGAATCCTTGCTTATATATGGAAGTTGCAAATTATCGTTTTTACAAATCTCATCAAAGCGATATGCACCATTGACGCGCCACGAATTCAAATAGCCAATCTTAATCGCATCGGTTGGGCAATAAAAAGAACATCGCATGCACATTTGGCAGTTGTGTTTAAAAAGAATTTTACCTTCTCGGTAATAAATGTTATGAGTCGGACAATCGCGAACACACTTCATACATTTTATACATTTATTCATATCAGTCTTATACAAATAAGAATTCAGTGTGGCTCCTGGCCGCTGAATGCCAATCACCCAAGCTAGAAAATTGTAGAAAGGGTTAGTTTTTAATAGTGATTGCTTGTCGTTTAAAACATTATAAACAAGGACTTTGCTCAATTTACGATTGTACTCCATGATTTCTTTTACAAATGCATCATCAAAGCGAAAATGAATGTTATAAGGCATAACAAAATGATAATCGCCGAGAAGATTTCTCTTTTCGCGTCGAATTTTTCGTATAATTCGGCGGCTGGAGGCATTATTCAAGGCCAATGTTTCACCCGATGTTTTGAAAACAAAATACTTGGCGTTTTCAGGCAGTGATAATTTCTTGACATAGCGCCAGAAAAAGCGCGGTTCATTAAAGGCATAGATTGGATAGCCAAAGCCAATTAAATCATACTTTTCAAGCTTAAGAAGAGGCGTATCGATGTCGATATTTATAATATCGAATGTATGACCATTCGATGCAAAATCACTCGCCAAGAGACGAGCGATTTTTTGGGTATTATACGTTCCTGAGAAGAGAAGAAAAAGGATTCTCATGACATTTAGACTATATCAACTTCAGGAATGCTTGCTATGTCGTAATCACCATTATCCGTAGTTAAGTATTCAACGATTTCTTCTTGATAAGCGATGATGATTGGCGTATCTAAATATTTAGCGAGTTCGTTTCCAACGAATATTTCACTAATTACCCTCATTTCGAGATACTCACGAACCTGAACTGGAAGATAGAATGGATTGCTATCGTCTTCTGGTTCATAGAGCGAAAGTTTGATTTCCACTACCCTGTTCGTCAACGCATAAACATAACTATTTCGTCTGAGCTCTAAGATTGCGGATGCAGATGTTCTTTTAATGCCGATTATCATCTCATCATCGTTCATGCCAATTAAGTCTGAGTCATCAATAAGTGAATCAGCAGTCTCTGCGACATTATGACCAAAACGCGTTTGATAATCAGTTGCCGCAACATATGCCCCCGTATCAATCATCGTCACGGCGACATCTTCGCTATCGCGCGCCATTGAACGACGTGTTTCATACGTTTCTGGTGTGGGAAGGAAAGTCCATTTATATTCTTCTTCTTCAGAATCGACATCTGCATAATCATTCATAAATGATTCTTTTTCGTTCTCACGAACTACTTTGACGTTGTTATTGTAGGTTTTAGCCTCTAAAGAAGACGATAGCGAGGAATCGACGTCCTCGTAATCGGTAGGAGTGTTTTTGCCGAAGTAAGAATGAAGGTAGTAACGCTCTTCATTGGTACTTTTCATACCAGTTACATAATCATCCATTCTCAAAAGTCCATCTTCTAAAATGCCTCGTTCATCGCTGGTCATTACTCGCGTAATAGATTCGGTCTGATAGCCGATCGGAACGTAATCATCTTCTTTGAATGGACTGTAATCAGTCACAACACAGCCCGCTAATAAAGAGGCAATTGGAATTAAGAGTAATAACTTAGTTTTTTTCATGTTTTTTTCCTCCTAAATCTCAGCCGGTTGGGGGATATCTGAGGTTTTAAAATTACCATTACTAGTTAGTTTTGTAGTGAAAATGGTTTCCTCATATCCAAGCAGGACCGGCTTTTCTAAATAGACAATTGGTTCATCAACAATATTAGGTATTTCTTCTGATAGAACAAGATATTCGGTATATAAGCGGAAAGAGGACAAATGATAGTATTCTTCTTCGGTTTCATTATCGACTTTCTTAGAAAAATATGCTTCAAACATCTGGTTTGTTTCAACAATAAAACCAGCACCATCGCCAGCAATGTAGGGCGCGTTAGGAGGCGTTGTTGAAGTATCTTTGTCTTGCATGGCAATCATTTTATCTTTGGTTAAACCAATCATGCCTCCACTAGCCATTAATACAATCAAATCAGTGACGTTAGCTTGAAAATATACTTCGTAATCAGAAAGGGGATTGTAGGAAGCAGTGCTCGTTTCTACATCGTTTTTTCCATCATAACCGGTTACATCAGTTGTTATTTCAATTTCGTCTTCGGTTTCATTTAAAACTCTATATGTATCTTGCTTTGTTTCATTTTCGATAAGCGTTCCTTCATAAACTCGCGATTTCTGAGTTCTATTTTTATTAACGCTTATTCCGTTTTCGTAACGAGCAAATGTGGCAGTCTGAGAGATTCGTTCATCGTAAGATTCAACTGATGAATGATCTGCAAAGACTTTTTTTCCGTAGAAGCGCGATTCGTTTGTGCTGGTTACCGCAGTCAAATAGGCATCGCTATCTTCAATGGTGTTATCAAAAATGTCTTCTTCTTCACTTGGCAAAGCATCAACTATTTTGTGAGTTGGCATTATACCTTTTGGTTTGTATTCATCATCACTAAAAGGGGCGTTTTGACCGTTGCAACCAACGACAAAAACACTCAGTAAGGGCAAAAAAAGCAATTTCCTTTTCATTTTGGTTACCTCTTTATTTGAGTATAGCACAGCCAACGCGCCTACATAAATATTTGATTTAACATTTTATCTTTTTGAATTTTGCAGAGAAAACATATAATATTGTTTACAATGTCAAAGAAACATTATTTCAAACGCGAAGTGCGAATCAGACATCATTTCTATGCCTGGTTCAATCGCCTCGTTGTCTCAAACATCATCCGCTGTCGATATCGTTTTAAAGGTGAAAAGATAAAAAAGAAGCGCGGAAAACCCCAACTCGTTTTTTGCAATCATCAAAGCGAATTGGATCCGTTTTTACTCTACTATGTTTATAAAGCTGCTCTTTATATTGTCGCTAACGAACAAGTTGTCACTAATCCCTATTATGGTTTTTTACTGAAGCACTTCATGAATCCAATCCCGATTAAAAAAGGCACTATTGATATAAATGTTATTCGTAGAATGAAAGACGCCGTATATGAAGGCGGATCCGTGGCTGTTTTTCCTGAGGGAAATTCAACCTTTGACAGTCAACCTTGTTTTCATCTGCACAATCCAGGAAAACTTGCCAAAATGCTGGGTATTGAGG
>JAEWLX010000096.1 GCA_023457325.1 Bacillota bacterium
TGAAATATCTACTATTTTTACCAATCCATATTTTTATCAAAACCCTCCTGTTAAATCCGACGGCACTTATAACTTCAAAGCTTATGCTCCTCAACATGTTTTAAAAAATTTATTCTATGTTTGTACGATGAAATATGCTGAATCAGTCAAAGGCGAAATCGCTTTTCATCTGCCGACACTTGATAACGTTCTCGGTCCATATTTGGCTGAAAAAGGTTATTCTCAGCTTCGGATTGCGGAAACTGAAAAATACGCCCATGTCACCTTCTTTTTTGATGGAACCGTCAATTACGACGGAGTAGAAAAACCAACATTGGATAACTGTAAACGCGTTTTGATTAATTCGCCTAAAGTCGCAACTTATGATTTACAGCCAGAAATGTCGGCCTACCAAGTCAAAGACGCTTTGCTTAAAGAGCTTAATAAAAAATATCTTGATGTCGTTATCTTAAATTTCGCTAATTGCGATATGGTTGGTCACACGGCAGTTTTCCCGGCAGTCGTCAAAGCGGTGGAAACAATCGATACATGTGTCGGTGAAATCTATAATTGGACAAAAGCTAATGGTGGCGTAATGCTTATTACAGCTGATCATGGAAACGCTGAAGAAGTTGTTGATAATTATGGTCGGCCAATGACTGCCCATACGAAAAATATCGTTCCTTTCTGCGTAACAAGACCAGGTCTAAAACTGCTTCCTAAAGGCGGAAAACTCGCTAATATTGCACCGACTATTCTCGATCTTCTCGGTTTAGAAAAGCCGAGCGAAATGAATGAGAAATCTTTGATTGTTAAATAAAATTTAAAAGGAAAGCACGAGCGGTTAATTCGTGCTTTTTTGTTTCCACCGAAAAGGCAATGACTTTTCCTAAAGCGTTATTTTAATATATTCCTTTTCTTTGGTGATAACCTCGACGAGTACGAATCGTTTATTGTGGCGGCGGAACTTTTTTAGTGCGCGACACAATGCAGGCAAGAGGATGATAAATTGTTCATCGCTCTTTACTTCAGTTTTACGAAGGATGAAGCGAATTGTTCTCGCGTTTATTAAGGCCGTTGGAATCCAAACGTGAATGTTATTTTCTTTACTTTTAACAATTATTTTCATCACTCGACAACGATGTCGACTTTGACACCATCGCTACCTTCAATTTCGACAAGCTTACCAATCGCTCCTTGTTCAATTAATGAAAAGATGTTTTCCCAGTTGACGTTTTTCAATACTTCTTTTCCATTAATCTCTGGCATTTTAGCTCCACCTTCAATCATAATGCGAATGAGGCTGATAGGCAGATTGACTCGTACCTTATCGCCTTCATCTGAATCGATGATAATTTTAAGAATCATCTTGTCAATCGGTCTTCGCTCGGAAACAGGAACAATTTGGGGCGTTTCCTTGATTCGATCATTGCCGAGTAACTCATCAACTGATATGTCGAATAAGTTAGCAATTTTGACAAGCAACATGACATCGGGTACTGATGAATCTGTTTCCCATTTCGAGACGGCCTGTGAGGAGACACCTACCTTATCGCCCAATTCCTCCTGCGTATGCCCCTTATTTCTTCTTAATCTCGCAATTCTTTGTCCTAAACTTTCTTCCATGGTTTGTACCTCCTTGTTTAGCACCTTCATTGTAGAGATATTATCAAGAAAAAAATAGCGACTGATGGTAGAATTACTAGATTGATAGTTGTATATGAAACCAACCAGCAGTTGTATAAGGTTTACTATCTATGATGATTAAATCTATGATTTAAGATAGAATATCAATAACTTTATTAGCAAAGAGATAGCCAAGTTGTAATGTGCTTAAGGCATCAAAGTGTGCGAGGTCTGGATTTTCTTCGGGTTCTTGATTATATGTAAGACCAGCATCGATCGTATCGAAGTAGTGATTGTTTAAGGAAAGGGCGGCGACGTCTCTTTTCGCCTGATTAATTGTTATATACTCGGTGACAAGAGGACTATCGTATATTCCAGCATCGATAAAATGCAGTTCATCGTCTGTGTATTCACCTAGATTCCTTCTTATATCTCTAACAAAATAAGTTAGATTGTTCTTATAATTTTGTGCGTGAGGACTATAGGCATCTGATTCTCCTTGCATCCAACACATGGCATCAATAAAAACAGCATAGTTTTTAGCTCGCAAATAGTCCATTGAAGCAGTTGTAAAATTTATGAAAGCTTCATATAAATCACCAGTATCACCTCGGGACGAAGGAGCTCGCCACCGAGTGTGCAAATTACTTCCGCCCCAGGAGTATTTTAAAATAAAAAATAATTGGTCGGGATATTGTTGAGCGAGAAGATCGGCGAGTCCGAGTTCTGGTCCAATATAGTCAGGCGTGCAACCTTGCCCGATTTTGGCCTTGATGAACCTACTTTGCGAAGAATGATTACCGTTTTCGCTAAAAAAATTAATAAATATGTTATCATAGCCATCTTCGTATCGATTAAAGTCATCTGGACCAGACTTTGCTTCTAAATAATTAACACTCCCAACTCCCGAAGCATTGGATTGCCCGTTTAACAAAATAACGGTAGCTGGTTTTCCTTGACCATCAGGAAGAGAATCGATAACAGAAAATGTTTGAATAACATCCGTTTGATTGATGTGGTCAGCAATATAGAAATTAATTATTGAACAAGTAATGATTGCGACAAAAAGCAAGGACGCCGTTATTGAAAGAAGGCGGTTTTGTTTAAAGGTTTTAAGGAATCTATTCATAAGTATATCGGACATAAGTATAACACCGAATGCCTTGAAACGATTGTCATAAAATAAACATGACAAAGCAGAAATTGTTATTTGCAAGAAAATAAAAAACCGACTAAATCGGTTTTTTAAT
>JAEWLX010000097.1 GCA_023457325.1 Bacillota bacterium
AAACCCTTTCCTAATTCTCCGTCAGCTTTCGCTAAAAGAACGAGAACAGAAATCTTGCCATTCATGTGAATATAAGACGATAAACCTTGTCCCTCACTGGCTTTAATTATTTCAAAACGACGATAATCAATTTTCTCGCCAAGAGCAACGGTTGCATCGGTTAGATATTGAGCCACTAATTCACGAGCCTTTTCAATATCGCTAGGTTCATTATGCAAAGTTTCCTGAGCAAGGTTATCGACAAGACCAATAAATTTATCACCGCGAGCGACGAAATCAGTTTCGCAGTTTACTTCGAGAACGACGCCTTTATTACAGCCTTCACAAACATGAACTTTGGTCAGTCCTTCGGCAGCAATTCGACTTGCTTTTTTCGCGGCTTTGGCAATACCTTTTTCGCGTAGCCAATCGATGGCTTTTTCAACGTCCAGTTCGTTCTCTTCGAGGGCCTTTTTGCAATCCATCATGCCCGCACCAGTGCGTTCACGAAGAATTTTAATGAGTTCAATTAAGTTGCTTGACGCCATTATTCCTTCTCCTCTTCTTTGTTTTCAACCTTAGCTTTTGGACTTGTCTTTTTTACAGTAGTTTTAGCTGGTTTAACTTCTTCTTTAACTTCAACTTCCTCAACCACTTCTTCTTTAGAAGGTTCGGCTTCAGGAGCTGGTTTTTCTTTTTGGCTTTGATAGTCTTCGCGTTTGGCAGCTCTCATCGCTTGATAGCGCTCGTATCTTTCTTGACGTTCCTTACGAGCAGCGCGAATGGCGGCGAGGCGTTCAGCGTTTTCTTTATCGGCTTGACGAATAGCGTCTTTCATCGTTACTTCTTCACCTTCGTCTTTTGTATAAGCAACAATCGGGATTCCGCCTTTAGCTTCGACAATAGCATCAGCTAAAACACTGACGATAAGGCGAACAGAGCGCACGGCATCATCATTGGCCGGGATTGGATAATCTAAAACATCTGGATCTGAGTTTGTATCGACAATACCAAAAACGGGAATTTTTAATTTGCGAGCTTCACGAACAGCGTTGCGTTCGACTTCAGGGTCAACAACGATAACGGCTTGCGGTAAACGACGCATTTCTTTAATTCCGGCTAATGTATAAGACAATTTATCTTTTTCTTTTCTTAAAAGAGAAACTTCTTTTTTCGGTAAACGTTCAAAAACACCGTCAGCTTCTTTTCCTTCTAGTTGTTTTAAATAGCGAATGCGGCTTTCAATCGTTTTGAAATTAGTAAGCGTTCCACCTAACCAACGGTTCGTGATGTAGAAACTTCCTGAGCGGAGAGCTTCTTCGGTTACAGCTTCTTGACATTGCTTTTTCGTACCAACAAAAAGCACCTTACCATTTTGGCTAACAATATCAAACAAAGCCTTATAAGCAGCACTAACAGCTTCAGCGCTCTTGGCTAAGTCAATAATGTAAATTCCATTACGTGCTCCATAAATGAAACGAGCCATTTTTGGATTCCATTTGCGAGTTTGATGTCCAAAGTGAACACCGGCCTCTAATAGTTTTTTCATGGTGATGATTGGTTGGCTTTCATCATGTAAAACCATTTTCATCACATCGTCTTGTTGCGGCGCTTCTTCAACAAAGGTGTTAGCGACGACTTCCTTTTCTTCACTCATTTGTGAACCTCCAATTTGTTTTTCCTCCACTACTTCCAACAACAATCCCTCATCGATGCCCCGTGGCGGTGATGAGACTAGGACGTTGAATCCATAGTGTGTGTAGTCTCTCTTTTGAGAGCCGATTTATTATAACACACGCGCCATCGCATAGACAAGGAAAGAAAAAAAGGGCCATGATACTTATGTATCATAGCCTCATTTCAAGTCGATTATTTCTTTTTGGCACGAGGATGGGCAAACAAATATTGATGCTTCATCGCCTCTTGCGAAACATGTGTATAAACTTGGGTAGTATTTAAACTTTCATGACCAAGCAATTCTTGGATAACTCTTAAATCAGCGCCGCCTTCAAGCAAGTGCGTAGCAAATGAATGCCTGAGCATGTGAGGGTGAAGACCAAGATAAATGCTAGTCTTCTTTTCAACTTCTTTGAGGATAAACTCAAGTCCTCTCGTTGTCAGTTTTCGTCCCCGTGAGTTCAAAAAGAAGAAGCCAAAGTCTTGAAGTAATTCATCCCTTTGCAGAAGCTTTTCTCTCGTGGTGTCACGATATGATTCAACAGCTTCCTTCGCTTTTAGCGAAAAAGGAACAATTCTCTCTTTTTTGCCCTTACCGCTAACACGAATAATACGATTGCGAAAATCGATATCACTACTTTTAATATTAACCATTTCCTCAGCTCTAACACCTGAGGCATAAAGCAATTCCAAAATAGCTGTATCGCGAGGAGCGAGAAAGTCTTTTCGCTTTGCGTTTTCAGCGATAAGTTTTTCAACTTGTTCAAGATATAGTGTCTTAGGATAGCGTATGTCCTTTTTCGGACTTTGGACAAAGGAAAATGGATTTGATTTGATGTATTTTTTGTTTTTAAGAAATTCATAATGATGGCGCAAAGCAGCTAAACGTCGGGCACATGAACGCTTCGATACGCCGCTTTGTAATTCAACAGAAAGAAAATTACGAATTGTATTCGCGTTAACTTCGTCCATTCCTAATCCTTCATTATGAAGATAGGCATAAAACTTCTCGATATCGCGCTTATATGAATCAATTGTCCGTTCGGAAAAAAGACGCTCATGCCGTAGGTGATCAATAAATTCTTGCGTTTGTTTATTCATTCATCTTGCTCCAATACTGCTTAATACTATCAAGAGCTTTTTGGGCATCCTCCTCACGATGACGTTTGTTTGCATTCTCTAAAATACCAAAATTAGCATTCATCGGGGTGAAGTTATTTGGGTCTGCCTTGGTAATATATCTAAGAAGTGAGCCAATCATCGTAGATGTTGGTGGTAATATGACGCTTTGATTCGTTGCTAAACGATGGGCAAATATACCAGCGATTATTCCTGTTGCCGCGCTTTCGACATATCCTTCTACGCCTGAAAGCTGACCAGCAACAATAACATTTGGCTTATTTCTTATTGTCAAATCTTCATTTAGGACACGAGGAGAATTTAGATAGGTATTACGATGCATCAAGCCATAGCGAACAAACTCAGCTTTTTCTAATCCAGGAATCAGACGAAAGACGCGCTCCTGCTCCTGATATGTCAGATTTGTTTGAAAGCCGACAATATTGTACAAATTACCAATTAAATTATCTTGTCTTAACTGAATAACGGCATATGGGGGATTATTGCGGTCAAGGGCCAGTCCTTTTGGTTTTAACGGTCCATATCGTAAGGTATCAACCCCGCGACTAGCGATCACTTCGATGGGAAGGCAACCTTCGAAAAACGCAGACTCAAAATCGTGAAGCTTTACCGTTTTCGCATTGATGAGTTCATTAACAAAACGGTAATAGGTCTCCTTATCCATTGGACAATTAATATAACTATCATCGCCTTGATCATAACGAGATTTGTAGTAGGCAACTTCAAAATTGATACTGTCTTTATATAAGATTGGCGAACTGGCATCATAAAAAGACAATGTATCTGCCCCCATTTTATCTTTTAAATCATCGACTAATTCATCACTAGTCAAAGGACCAGTCGCTAATATAGTTAGGCCGTCAGGCAATGTTTTGATATTCTCGCGAACAATAAAGATACGCGGGTTTTGCAGTATTTTTTCTGTGATTCTTTCGGCAAATAGTTCGCGGTCAACACTGAGGGCGTTTCCGCTTGGAACCGCCGATTTATCAGCGCATTCCATCGTTAAGGAAGACATTAAACGCATTTCTTCTTTTAATAGTCCACAAGCGTTATCCAAACGATTGCTCTTCAAGGAATTTGAACAAACCAACTCGCCAAAGAGCCCACTTTGATGAGCGGGGGTCATTTCCTTTGGACGCTTCTCATATAGATAAACATCGTGTCCTTTATTCGCTAAGTAGTGGGCGGCTTCAACACCGGCCAAACCAGCTCCAATAACGTTTATTTTTCCCATGCGTCTATTATATAGCAAAAGCAGATGGTTTGACCCATCTGCCTCTTACTTTATTTTTTTAGTTTTGCACTGTAATCGCATTTTGGATAATTACTACATCCAACAAATTTTGATTTGCGATAAGTTCGAATTTTTAGCATACCCCCACACTTTGGACACTTTCCTAACTCGTGATTATGTTCTTCGTGATGGTGATGTTCTTCATTTTTAACAAATTTGCATGTTGGATAGCCGCTACATGCGACAAATGTTTTGTTTCTTCCGTACTTGCGAACAACTAGTGGTTTACCACATTCTGGGCATTTTTCGCCCGTATATTGTGGCTCAACTTTCTCGGGTTTTTTAATATATTTGCACGATGGATAATTACTGCACGCGACAAATTGACCATGCTTACTCTTTTTATTAACTAGCGGACTTCCGCATTTAGGACACGATTCACCCGTAACTTCTTCCGGTTCTTTATACATAATCTGATAGGCTTCTTTTACTTTTTGTTCAAAAGGGGCATAAAAACCATTAAGCATTTCAAGATGCTTCGTTTTCCCGTATTGAATTTGATCGAGATCAGATTCCATTTTTGCTGTATAGCAAACATCAGCAAACTCAGGAAAATACTTGGCAACTACTGTCGCGGTCTTAATACCTTGTTCAGTGGCTTTTAAGCCGTCCTTTGTCGCTTCAATATATTTTCGTGTTAATAATAAACGAATTGTCGAAGCATAGGTTGATGGTCTACCAATTCCGGCTTCTTCCATGAGTTGAACAACCTTAGCTTCGCTATAACGGGCAGGCGGGGTCGTAAATTTCTGGACTTTTTCTTTTTTAAGAATTTTAAAAACGGTTCCTTCTTGCATTGCTGGAGTGCAAATGACATCGTTTTCCTCATCTTCGTAGAGGCGACGATGCCCATCAAAAAGAACTTTTTTGCTTTCAAGTCTAAACTCTAAATCACCACTTTTTAAGATGGCGGTCGATACTTCTTCTTTTGCATCTGACATCAAAGAGGCCAAAGCCCGATTATAAATCAGCCGGTACAATCTTATTTGATCATAAGACAAATATTTAGCGACGAGGCTAGGAGTCCGGTGATTACCAGTTGGACGAATTGCTTCGTGAGCATCCTGACCAAGAGGTGTTGCTTTTTCTTTTTTAACTACACCGATGTAATTACTGCCGAAATTTTCATTAATATAACTATGAGCCCTTTGAATGTAACTATCACTTAATCTAGTTGAATCAGTGCGAATATAAGTCACTAAACCAACGTGTTCATCACCGACGGTTATGCCCTCATAAAGACTTTGAGCAATCGATGCTGTTTTCGAAGTTGAGAAGTGAAAACGATTTGAGGCTTCTTGTTGCAATGTCGAGGTCTTAAAAGGTGGTTTACTGGGAATGGTGCGAACTTTTTTAATGATTTCATTAAGGGTAAGGGTTTCACCAAGCTTTTGAAATATTTCATGCGCGGTTTTTTCGTCTTTTATCGCTGGCGTTTTGCCATTAATTTTTGCTAATTTTAATTGGTATTTCTCTTTGCAAATTTCAACCGTCGCGATGATTTCCCAATACTCTTCAGGAACAAAATTAACAATTTCTTTTTCATGATCAGTAATAATTTTTAATGTCGCGGTTTGCACGCGTCCCGCTGAAGGTGAACGGAGCTTTTTTTGCATCAATGACGATAGTTTAAAACCGATAATCCGATCAAGGATTCTTCTTGTCTCCTGTGAGTTGACAAGATTCATATCGATAATGCGCGGATCTTTAATTGCTTCTTTAATTGAATCACGAGTTATCTCGTGAAATTCAAGGCGTTTAGTGTTATTAACATCTAACCGTAGCATATCGGCTAAATGCCAAGCAATTGCTTCACCTTCGCGATCGGGGTCAGTTGCCAGCAAAACTTCATCGGCTTTTTTAGCTTGAGAACGGATTTGATCCCAAATTTTCTCTTTTTTGGGCATTAATTTATAGTTTGGTTTAAAGTTATTTTCAATATCGACGCCAAGCCCACCCTTGCCTGAAGTTGCCAAGTCACGCAAGTGACCTTGGGTCGCTAAAATTGAGTAGCCTTCACCGAGATAACGGCTAAACGATTCACTCTTTTTTGGCGATTCAACAATTACAAGTTTCATTAATGCTCCTCGATGTACAATTGATAAATATAGAGTTACGCATGGGTTTTGTCAATCGCTTTGATGAGCCTCTATTTTATTAAAGTAAATACTTATTTCCTTTAAATCTTTTTAGTTAAATTTTTGCACGTCGCTGAACTCATTTTCTGTCAGTTCGATTCCCATTTCTTCATAGACATCTTTTGCGCATTCGACTAATTTCGCGCCTTGTTTAATTAGGCTATTGCACGCTGAGGAAATATCGGCAGGAAAAGGAACGCAACAGACATCTTTACCTGCTGAAAGAGCATAACTTACTGTAATGAGTGTGCCTGAACGAGCGTCTGCTTCTCCGACAACGATTGATTTGGCGAGCATGGCTATAATGCGGTTTCTTAACGGGAACTGACTATGATCCGGTTCGGTTGTATTGGGATACTCGCTGATAAGCAAATGATGGCTTTTGATTATGTTATATAGTTCCTTGTTTTCTCGCGGGTAACAAAAATCGATACCTGAACCCAAGACCGCTACTGTACGACCTTTGACATTTATCGCTGTTTCATGAGCAATTGTATCAATGCCTTTAGCCATACCTGAGATAATAATCATTTTCTTGGCTAGATCAGCGACGATAATGCGCGTCATTTTTCTGCCATATTCCGTTGCCTTTCGACTACCGATGTAGGCAATCGTATCTTGAGGATGTTCAAGCAAACTTAAATCTCCGTAGTAATACAAAACAAAAGGAGGCTTATGACATTGTTTAAGGTGATCAGGGTAGTTTTTATCGATAATTGTGACTGTTTCCGCTTTCAATGTGGCCATAACATCATTAAATGAGTTTTCATCAATCGCTTCCTTACGCTTGATTGCTCGATAGATGTCATCCCACTTTCCTTTATATTTTAGTGATAAGTAAATCAAAATGTCTCTTCCTGTCATAAAAAACCTCCTCTTAATATATAAGGAGGCATTTTCAAAGCTTATCAGCAATTAATTAGAGAAGACTGACGTGTTTTATAAGTTGGCGGGCAACTGGTCCATAAGTGTAACGATGGATACCAGGTAATGTTCCGTGCTCACTAAGAGCCTTGAGATGGGCTTTTGTCGGATAGCCTTTATTTTTATCAAAATGGTATTGTGGGTATTTTTGGTGCAAGTCCAACATGATATCATCCCGCACAACTTTGGCGATAATCGAAGCTGCGGCAATCGCTCTTACTTTCGCATCGCCTTTTATGATGTCGTATACTGGACAAGAAAAACCATCAAGCGGCATCGCATCGGTCATCACACAATCAACTTTGATGCTAAGATTATTTAGAGCCATTTTCATCGCTAATTTAGATGCCTGATAAATATTTATTTCGTCAATCGTTTCCGGACTTACAATACCTACGCCATAAGCGAGGCAATTGGTAGTTAAGTCAACGAAAAGCTTTCGTCTCTTTTTATCAGAAAGTTTCTTCGAATCATTAACCTCATTATTTAAGTACGTGCGCGGGAGCACGATAGCGCACGCGACCACAGGACCTGCCAATGGTCCCCTACCCGCCTCATCAACGCCAGCAATGTTTATTATTTTTTCCGAATAAAAGGAATCTTCGTAGATTAAAGCCATATTAGATTTTTTCTAAAGATAAGCGTGTGATTCGGCCATCACGAAAATCGTTAAGTAAAATCATGCTTGCTCGATTTAAATCTAGATTACCCCCGATAAGAGCACCGGAAGATAGTGCAATTTGCTCAATGATTGTTCGTTCATCTTTTAGTGATGAATCTTTTAAAGAATAGAAGGTTATCAACTGCTGAGGATGATTATCTTTTAAATATGAGACAATCTTTGAAGCTAATTCTTCTTTAGGTAAAATATCTTCTTTGACCATACCAAGCAACGCAAGATTAATAGCGAGTTCTGGTTTTTCAAACTTCATTGGCAATATACCAGGAGTATCAAGTAACAAAAACTTGTTATCAACCTTAATCCATTGTTGGGCTTTAGTCTTGCCGGGACGATTTTCAACGAGCGCAACTCGTTTACCTGCTAGTTTGTTAATAAGCGTTGATTTGCCAGCATTGGGGACGCCGACGACCATTATTCTCAGTGGCTGTGGTTTCATGCCTCTTGTCGCTTCTTTGCGCCGTTTATCGCCATCTGTGGCGACAATTGTTTTGACGAGGCGCATAATGTCTTTATTGTTTAAAAGATTAACGGCGACGGCTTTTTGACCTTCGCTTACAAAGTGTTCTATCCACTTATCCGTCTCGTTTTCCAAAGCCAAATCACTTTTTGTCAAGACAATGAGCCTTTGCCGATTTTTTAATAGCGCCAACAAATCAGAGTTAGCCGAACTTAAAACAGCACGAGCATCACGAAGTTCAACAACGAGATCAACGAGCGAGGCTTTTTCGCCAATTTCGCGCAAAGCGCGATTCATGTGACCTGGAAACCAATGAATATTAGGCATCTTTCCACCTTAAAGATCGAGGCCAATGAAGCCTCACTTTTTCAGCGTGGCAGACACCTCCTACGCAAACAAGGGTACAAGTTCCTTCAATCGCAACCGCCACTCCTTTAATATACTCATAAAGAATTGGTCCGTTTGAACTTGAATCGTCACTATTGCCGCGATTATCGCCAAGCACATAGTATTGATCATCAGCCAAGGTTAAAGGATTATCGATATTCGGAATGTGAATACCGCTATAATTTTTGCCACGTATCAAACTTTCTTGACCAAAATTTTGTTCAACGAGGACAGCCTCCGACTCACCTTCAGGAAAAACATATAAATCGCCATTTGGGGATTTTCCGGCTTCGGCGCTAACAAAGTAAAACGTTTCACCAGGGAGAGCAATAACGCGTTTGATTTTATCTTTTAAATCACCTTCTTTGTAGGCGGTGACAATAATATCGAAGCGCTTGATGCCATCAATAGCATGTTTATGCGTATCCATGATGCCGTATTCGACAACATTGCCATCATCAGGTCTATTTTGAACGGCGCCGATTAGAACCCCATCGCTATAAGTCGCGCTACCGTTTAATGTCGGATACATCGACTGACCATTAACAAAAAAGGATTTGTAGTAGAGATTGTGAAAAATAATGACATTACCAATAAGTAAGGCTGTCACAAATAAAAAGCTAAAGACAAATTTCAAAAAAACACGCATTGGATTGCGGCGAATACCGAGTTCTTTTCTAACTTGACGGTCGTGTTTGCGATTGCCGTTAGGTTCTAAATAGCTGTCTACCATATAATGTCCTTGTTTAAGTATAATTACGTATTCACCATTTTACAATAAAACCATTTAGGTTTTAATATTTATAAAAAGAAAAGCCCTCGATTAACGAGAGCTTTAGTTGCTAAGTTATTAAAGTATTTCTTTAATACGAGCGGCTTTACCCGACAATTTGCGAAGATAATTAATCTTATTTCTACGCACTCTGCCACGTTTGATGAGTTCAATTTTTGCGATAGCGGGTGAATGAATCGAGAAGGTTCTTTCGACACCGACACCAGATGAGATTTTTCTAACGGTAAAGGTTTCGCTGACGCCCGAGCCCCGACGTTGCATAACAACGCCTTCAAAAGCTTGGAGACGCTCTTTTTTGTTTTCGATAATTCTCACGAAAACCTTGACTGTGTCACCTGAACTGAAATCAATGATATCGGATTTGAGTTGAGAAGCTGTAACTTCGTTAACGATGTTGGAATTCATTTCTGTATCCTCCTTTTCATGTGGTTTCTTAAGGCGTTCTTGTCCCAAACAATGACAGCGGACCGTCTGCAGCGCATTTATAAGCGCTTAGTTATATTACCAAATTAATATTTGGTTGACAAGAAACAATTATTCGATAGTTGCTGTTAAGTATTTTTGCTTGACAGTCTTCATTGATTATAATAAACTTTCTAAGGAAAAAGGAGAAAGCATATGTCAGTAAAAATTAGGTTAACAAGAGTCGGTCGCCATAAAGATCCATTCTTTCGTATTGTTGTTGCCGATTCACGCCATGCTCGTGATGGTCGCTACATTGAACAACTAGGCTTTTTTGATCCTGCTAAGGGTATCGAAAACGCTATTATCGACGAAGAAGTAACGTTAAAATGGCTCCGTCAGGGTGCGACCCCATCTGATACGATTCGTACTTTATTTACGAAAAAAGGATTGATGGCCAAGCTCGCTGAAAGCAAGAAAAGCGTTAAGGGAGATAAATAATGGATTACGAGAAGATTATTCACGCCTTGATCGATTCCTTTGTTGAAAACAAAGATATTATCATGATTCGTGAACTTCCAAGTGATTCACCACGCGATATCGTCTTATTGATTGTCGCCGAAAACGAAGACACCGCTCGACTTATTGGCCGGAAAGGTTCAATCGCTAATGCCCTTCGAGAAATGATCTCGATCGCCGGCAAAACGGAAAATAAACGCATTCACTTAAAGTTTGAATCGTTTGAAGAT
>JAEWLX010000098.1 GCA_023457325.1 Bacillota bacterium
AGATTAAATCAAAAACGGACTTTGCTTCTTCTTTGCTGTAGCCATTGTTAATCGAACTGCTGATGAAGTTAGTTTCAAGACTTGATAGTTTGGCGCTGTCTTTTTTGGAAATGGCTCGCCGAAAAACGTCGGCTTGTCCATAAGAGAAGTTCGCCATTTTTCGTACTATTTGCGTAATTTGTTCTTGATAGACGATAATACCATACGTCGAAGAAAGAATTGATTCGAGGGCTTTGGAAGGATAAATAATGGCTTCTTTTTTCTCTTTGCGGCGCGCATAACTAGGAATATTATCCATTGGTCCAGGACGGAACAAAGCTAATAAGGCGACGATATCTTCAAATGATTCAGGATTTAAGGTTGAAATTGCTTTCTTCATTCCCGCTGATTCAAGTTGAAAAAGACCCATCGTTCGACCATCTTTGATGATGCGAATAGCTTTTTTATCGTCAAAAGGTAGTTCTTGATATTTAAGTTCAATTAAACGATTTTGCTTAATTAAGGCCAGGCATTCATCGACGATTGATAAGTTGCGAAGTCCGAGAATATCCATCTTAAGAAACCCTTGCTCCTCAAGATAGGCCATTTCATACTCGGCGATATAGTCACCATTAAAATCGATGTTAATAGGCAAAACATCCTCAAGAGGAGAATTATTTAAGATAATGCCAGCAGCATGGAGACCTGATTGTCTTGGCAAACCCTCAATTAAGGCCGCTAATCCAACAATATCTAAATAGTATTTGTCACTATCAACCAGCTTTTTAAAAGCGGGATTCTTTCGGTAATTATCACGTAGTGATGAATTGGTGTCGATAATTAATTTGGATATCAAATCAATCTCGCGCGTTTCGATTCCGTAAACACGTCCAATATCCCGTAGGGCTTGCTTGGCGCCTATTGTTTGAATGGTCATGATGTTGGCGACTTTATTCTTGCCGTATTTATTTCTTAAATAGTCGATAATTTCGCTTCTTCTAATATCCGAAAAGTCAATGTCAATATCGGGCATTGATTGTCGTTCGGGATTAAGAAAGCGTTCAAAAAGAAGATGATGTTTAATTGGATCGCAGGAAACGATATCAAGAGCATAACTAACCAAAGAACCGGCGGCGCTTCCTCGACCAGGGCCGACTGATATTCCCGAACTATGCGCAAAATTAACGTAGTCGGCGACAATCAAGAAATAGTCGCTATATCCCATTTTGGCAATGACACCAAGCTCATATTCAAGGCGAAGCAAATATTCATCATTTGGATGAGCAATCTTGCTAGTAAGTCCCTCAAGAGCTTTTTGTTTTAAATAAGCATCGCTACTGATATTTAAAGAATTTTGATAGGCCAAAAGGTTACCGCGCTTCTTGCTAAATTGGAAAACGCTCATTGCTAGCAAAGCATCGGTATTGTTAATTTCTTGTTCAGTAAATAGAACAGCAATTTGCTCATCATCAAGCAAATATTCATTGCCTTCTAATTGTTTGATTTCTAATTGTGATTCTTCGCGTATCGCTTTAGCGATTTCAAGAACAATTGCATCTTTTTTATCGATGTATTTTATAAACGGGAAAGCGATTGTTTGATAACCATGACTGCGAGCGAAGTTACGAAGATAAGCAATATAGGCCTCGTCATCGTCGTTAGCAAATTCTATTCCCAAATAGAAATATTGTCCGAGATTGGAAAGCGGAAGCAAGAAATGAGGTATTTTCTCAATATCCGTTTTAAAGATTTCGTGAAGTTTTGAATGACCGACCGAAAGAACGGCTACTAAACCTTCTTTGTGGCGACCGACCTCTTCGTAAGACAAATTGTCTTTTCTTTTTAAAAAGAGCAATTTTAAAAGATTTTGATAACCTTGTTCATCAATCGCAAAGAAGGTTAACAAATTACCATCGATATCTAAATCCATACCGACTAACGGTATTAGTTTTTCTTTTTGCAGATTCTTAAAAAATTCTGGTAAACCAGAAAGGGAATTGATATCGCTAATTCCTGAGCCACGGTAACCACGCTTTTTAAGAGCCTTGATATATTTATCGACCGTAATGCCGCTTTGCAAAAAGGAATAGCCAGTATATACATGCAGGGGAATAAAACTCATATATTAATATATTAGCAAAAAGAGAGGATTAGTTAAAATAAAAAGGTATCGATAAACGACACCTTTTTACATACTTCTATTCTTATTCGACAAACAAGTTATCGAGATCTTGAATGAAATTAGGAAGAACGTCGAGACTTTTCAACTTAGCTCCCGAAGCTTGAGCGTGACCTCCGCCTTCGTATTTAGCGGCTACTTGGTTAATGGCTTTTTCTTTACTGCGAATTGAAACACGATAGCAATTATCTTTGGCGTCTTCGGTAATTGAGCACCAGACATTGATGCCATCGATATTAGAAAAGATGTTAACGTTTTCCTTACCGCGTTCCGACGTAATATTGAGTTCCTTTTGAATATCGGCACTCAACACATAATAAGCGACGCCATGTTCACTGACGTGGAAGTTATTGAGAACATAAGCAGTGACGCGTAAGTCTTCTATTTTCTTAAAATACATTTTGCGATAGACGTCGCTGAGAACAAAACCAGTTTTAACAAGTTCTTTGGCGACAGCAAAAGTGTGAGGAGTCGTTGAGTTATATTGGAAACGACCGGAATCGCCAGCTAAGGCAATGTAAAAATATTGCGCTGCTTCTTTTGATAGATGATAATCTCCTTTAACAGTAAGAATCATATTGACAACAACTTCGCTTGCCGCGGCCATCGCCGTATTGACAACACTAATTTTGCCAAATTCTTCCACATCAGGATGGTGGTCAATTTTGATTTTATATTTGGCTTTCTTCCAGCGAGGATCAGCGATGCGCGATGTATTGGCCGTATCGATGATAATTGCTAAGAATGGTTCTTTGAACCACTCATCATTTAGCCTCTCGGTTTCAGGAAAGAGGCGTGGCGTGAAGGTGACGTGATTATCGCCTAAAAAGTGAACTTCTTTATTTGGGAAGTTATCTCTAATCCAAGTGTATAATCCCATCTGGGTTCCCATCGCATCGAAGTCGGGCATGATGTGCCGAAAAATAGCGATGCGGTCATATTTGATAATGTTTTTGATAATGCGATTATGTTCTTTTTTGAAAGCCTTAGCCTCTTCTAGAATAATCGAATCGATTTTTGATGACATATTTTTCTCCTTAATAAGTACCTCTATATATTAAATGATAAGTATAGCTAATAAAAGAGAAGCGCAAGAAAATAATGATGAAAATAAAAAGGACCAGGAATTACTTCCTGATCCCTCACGCGTTAAATTAAACAAACGTGACTGTTATTGACTATTCAAAGAATGGTTCGACGTTAATCCACATTCCTGCATCGCTGGCATCGCCTTCGCGGTAGTTTGCGATAACTGGGAGATTAGCGGAAGCAAAATCACCATTAGAGACATCTGAATATTCTGTTTCATAATAGGTGTAGTAGCTGCCAAAATGAAGATTATCAAACGCGACGGTTTCGACGTCTTCAACATAAGTAGCCCACTCTTCATTTGTCA
>JAEWLX010000099.1 GCA_023457325.1 Bacillota bacterium
GGGTATCTCTAGCCATAAATTAATTAATTTATTGTCAAAAAAAGAAATTTTTCTTTCGAATCATAGCGCATGTTCAAGCAATAGTGAAAAGTCTCTCGCGGTTTTGGCCTTAACGAATGATGAGAAGCGGGCTCAATCAAGCATTCGCGTCAGCATTTCACATTTAACGACCAAATATGAACTCGATGTCCTTATCAAAGAATTAAAAAAGATTGGTAAAGCAATATGAAAGTAGTTATTATCTCGGCTGTCTGGTGCCCATCTTGTCTTATTATGCTTGGGCGCTATCACGAACTACAAAATAAATACCCAAATATTCAATTTATTGAATACGATTACGACAACGATAAACAGGCCGTAGCAGAGCATAAAGTTTGGAAGACCCTTCCTGTTTTTATTATCTATAAAAATAACGAGGAAGTTGCTCGTTTTATTGGCGAAAAATCCATTAAAGAAATTTCCTTAAAAATTGAGAGTTTCATTGATGATTAGTAAATGGCAAAAATTATTATTAGCAATTACTTCCGTTTTTCTTTTATCTTCGAGCGGCGGTGATTTCAGCGTTCAAGAAGCTAATCGAGTTTCCGAGCCACCTCATCAAGTTAATATCCATTTCTTCTATAGCGAATATTGTACCCACTGTAGTGAGGAAAAGGTTTTTCTAGATGAAATTTCTCAGGACGAAAAATATCATAATGTTTCAATCATCAAATATTTAACCGACAGTCATTTAAGCGAAGGTGGAGTAAACCCCGACTATACGCGCAACAACGAGCTTATTGAAGAAGTAGCTGACGTATTTGATATTACAGCCGGCACACCGATGACCGTCATCGGGGGTAAGGCGTTCTTGGGTTTTAATGCCATTATTAAATATTCGATACCCAAATACATCGAAAAGTATTCTGAAAACGAACATGTAGATGTTATGAATAAAATAATTAACGAAGAGACAATCGCACCCGGAGATATCGACACTAGTGTCTTAGATATAATTGAGCTTCCCCTTATCGGCATTGTCGATCCTAAAACCGTATCGCTTGGCCTCGTAGCGGTTGTGTTAGGTTTGGTCGATGGTTTTAATCCGTGCGCGATGTGGGTTTTACTATTTCTAATTTCTTTGCTTCTTCCAAACGCTGATCGCAAGCGCATTTTTATACTTGGCGGTGCATTTATTTTGACGTCAGCACTCTTCTATTTTGCCTTGATGATGGCGTGGGTGAACACAGCCGTCTTTATCGCTGGCAACTTGGCTTTTAGAATAATTGTCGGTGCTTTCGCTTTAGCGGCCGGTGGCTACAACTTATATCAATTCATTAAAAATATTCGTCAAAAGGATGTTGGCTGTGAAGTCACTGATGAAAAGCAAAGAGTTAAGCTTATGGACAGGGTTAGAAAGATCGTTAATCAAAATAAGTTAATTCTAGCTTTGCTAGGTGTCATCGCGTTAGCCTTAATTGTCAACTTCATTGAAGTGGCGTGCTCAGCCGGACTGCCTTTGGCATTTGCTAATATTTTGGCAATAAATGGTCTTGCAGGTTGGTCAAGTCTCGGCTATGTCCTTCTTTATATTTTATTCTTTATCATCGATGATTTAGTCGTGTTTACAATTGTAATGTTGACGCTCAAAATAAAAGTCGTTTCAAACAAAATTGCCCGCTATAATCACCTCATTGGTGGCATCATCATGATAGCGATTGGTATACTGATGATTTTCTTTCCGAGTATTCTCCAGTTTAACTTTTAAGAAGCATATCACTAAAAGTTATCTTTTACTCATAGTATAATAATTTTACAGGTGTCATATTTTATGACGATTACTTAACCATAAAGGAGATTTAAAAATGGAAGAAAATGTTAACAGAATGCCATTAATTGGCGACAAGGCTCCTGCTTTTAGCGCAGTGACCACACAAGGAATCATCAATTTTCCTGAAGACTACAAAGGAAAATGGGTTATTCTTTTTTCTCACCCCGCTGACTTTACGCCCGTTTGTACGACTGAGTTTATGACTTTCGCCTCGATGGCCGATGAGTTTAAGGCTCTTAACACCGAATTAGTCGGATTGTCCGTCGATTCACTTTACGCCCATATCGCTTGGTTAAGAAAAATTCAGGAAATCGAATGGAAAAACTTTAAAAACATCGAAGTAAAATTCCCGCTTATTGAAGACATTCGCATGGATGTTGCCACAAAATATGGCATGATTCAACCTGGCCAATCAAATACTCAAGCCGTGCGCGCCGTTTTTGTCGTTGACCCGAACGGTATAGTTCGCACCATCTTATACTATCCGCTTTCAATGGGACGCAACTTTGATGAAATCAAACGTATCATTCAAGCCCTGCAAAAGGCCGATAATGATAAAGTGGCAACTCCAGCTGACTGGCGTCCAGGCGATGATGTTATTATTCCCACTGCTGGATCATGCGGAACTGCTAAAGAAAGAATGGAAGACGCATCACCAGATAAATACTGTTTAGATTGGTTTATGTGTTTCAAACGCGAAGGCAAGAAATAATCTTTCTTTATTAATAAAACGAAGCGGTGGCGCAATGCCATCGCTTTTTGATTTTTATTGATGTCGAATAACTTCAAAACGTTCGAGTGAATAGGGTTCGTTTTTTTTGATGTCGGCTTTTTGTAGAGCGATACTTATTTGTTCTTCAACAGTATCGACTCCCTCGAGGTTTGGAAGCAGAAGGCCACTTCTTCCTAAGTGGCGAACAATTACGCCAAAACGCTTCACATCTAATTGATGAGGACCAGTAATTTTCTCTGGTTCTTTTAATACGTCGACACTATAAACTAAGTTTCGCAATTCAAACATATCAACTGGAGAAAAGCGAGGGTCCTCAGTACCAGAGGATATGGCGTTTTGTATAATTTCCTTGGCAAGACAAGAAGTGGTGGGATGAATGGTCCCAATACATCCGCGCAACATATCATATTTTTTAATGCTGACAAAAACACCTGCTCTTTGTTGCAACATTTCTTTCGGACAAGAATCAACAGTCATTACTTTTCCGAATTTGACATAATTTTCTAGTGCTTTTCTGGCGAGAGTAACATATTCGTCTTCTTGGCGACGAATAATCGTAAGTTTCTTCGCTTCTTTCTCCTCGTGTTGCTCACCATAATTTCGTTTAATGTCGTTTGCTTGATGATGAAAGGATGCGATGGCATATCCTACACCAAAGGTATCTTCATAAGAAAGAAGGTTGGGTCTAATTGATGTTTGATCAAGAACACCAGCGAGAACAAGGAGGGAACGAAAGCCACATTCTCCCGCCTTTTCGATTATTTGATTATCGATGGAAAATAGTTCAAAAAAATCACCATTTTTCAATATATCACAAATTGTTTTATCAAAAAGA
>JAEWLX010000100.1 GCA_023457325.1 Bacillota bacterium
GGTCACACTTGTCATCGCGAACTCTTCAAGATCAGCGGAAATATCAAAAGTCGTTTCTCCGTGGCGATGAACGCCGCCGATTCCGCCAGTTACAAACACTTCAATGCCAGCCATTTCAGCAATAATCATCGTTGCGGCTACAGTCGTTGCTCCCCACCTCTTATTAGCAACCACAACCGGCAAATCGCGACGCGAAACCTTACGGACGTCTTTGCGTTTGCCAAACTCTTCAATTTGCGAGTGATTCATGCCGACAATTATTTCTCCATCGATTATTCCAATCGTAGCTGGAGTCGCGCCAGATTTTAAAATAATATTTTCAAGCATTAAAGCTGTTTGAACATTTTGAGGATAGGGCATGCCGTGAGAAATAATCGTTGATTCTAAAGCAACAACGGGAAGGTTGTTTTTTAATGCTTTGGAAACATCTTTGGAAATATACATATTTAAATATCCCCCTTTCGATTAATTAGCCTTGAGGTCAATTTACTAACAATTAAATAAAATGGCAAGGCAAGTGCTATTACTATAAATAGCACCAATACATGAACAGGCGACATAACTTCATAAGATATTTTAAGTAACTCCCACGACCTTAAGAAGAAATCAAAGATGAATGCGATAATTCCTAATCCCACCATCGACAAAAACAAAATGAGACGATAACCATCAAGTGGCCAAGATATTTTTGCCAAAATAAAGTAGCTAGCAACAGTGAAAGTAAAAATCGCCATGGTTTGTGCTACTTCAAGACTCATGAAATTTGGAAAGATAGTAGCTATGCCGTAAATAAGCAAAACAAATGTGAACTGCATAATACCCCCCGGGACCGCTTTTTTAACTATATTCCCCATGAAACTGCCTTTGAGCCGCTCGCTGTTTTTTTGCAAAGCCAAGAAGAAAGCAGCAAGACCAATCGTACATATTTCCCAAATGTATAGATTATTCGTTAAAAACGGATAATCTAAACCACCAAACCAGCCAGCAAATAAAAACACCAGGCTTGTAACAACAGCAAAGATTGTTTTTGCCAAAAAGAGGGAGCAAGTTCTTTGCAGGTTATTAATTACTCTTCTTCCTTCATCAACGACTTCCGGCAGCTTGCCAAAATTAGAATCAAGAGAAACAAGATGAGAAACATTTCTTGCTGCGGCCGCGCCAGAGGCCATTGCTATCGAACAGTCAGCAACTTTCAACGCTAAAATATCGTTAACTCCATCTCCTGTCATAGCGACGACGTGACCGGCGTTTCTCAACGTTTTAATAATGACTTCTTTTTGTTCTGGGCTAACACGGCCAAACACATTATATTTTTGAACATAATTAGCAACTTCATTTAAAGGTATGTTTTCTAAGGATATATATTTGTTTGCGCCATCAACGCCGACAATTCTTGAAATCTCGCTAACAGTATCAACGTTGTCGCCACTAATTATTTTGATCGCTACCCCGTTATCCTTAAACCAAGCGATGTTTTCTTTGGCGTCCTCGCGGATATGATCTTGAACAACGAGCAAACCAATCGTCGCAAAATCATTCGACAAATCTCCAATCTTTTCTTCTTTGCTGTGCGCTATAAGTAAAACACGATATCCCTTTTTTGTGTGCTTTTTAATTTCATTTGCAATGATTTCTTCATCGCGGGACTTAATAAACTCTGGGGCGCCAATTACAACGGTACCGATTCCTTTAAAGGCGGCAGCAGAACACTTTTTCTCGCTTGAAAAAGGTAAAGAATCAAGAACATCTAATCCACCATCGAAGCCTACTTCTTTTAAGATTGCTTGAGCTGTTTGATTGTTGTCTTTTGTCGCTATAAGTAAAGATGATAGGTATTTTCGAATTTCAGATTCACTGGTGCCGTTATAAGTAATTATCTCTTTAACATCCATGTTGCCATCAGTTAATGTTCCTGTTTTATCTAGGCATAATACATCAACGCGCGCTAAAGTCTCGATTGAGTACAGCTCTTGAACAAGCATTCGTTTATAAGCTAGGCGCAAAACGCCAACTGCGAGTGTCATTGATGTTAAAAGGTACATACCGGAAGGTATCATTGCGACCAAAGACCCGGCTAACGATCCTACCGATGATTGAAATGCCTGAAAGGTGCTAAAACCACCTTTGAGGGAAAAAGTCACGGCGTAGGCGATTGCAAAAAGAATGACGATTGCGCCAATGTAGCGGAAAAGGATTCTCATTGATTTAAGAATCTCTGACTTGGGTCGTTTAAATAACCTTACTTGGCTTTGAAGTTGCTCTGCATAATTCGCGCGCCCTACTGACACCGCCCTAACCCGTGCTGTACCACTTGTCACGAATGAACCAGAAAACACTTTATCGCCAATATTTTTATCAACCGGTACCGATTCACCAGTAAGAAGTGATTCGTTCGCGCTTAACTTGCCTTCAACCAAAACGGCATCAATACTTATTTGGTCTCCTGCCTTTAAAATAAGGACATCACTTAGAACCAAATCATTGACTTGGATCTCAAAAACGCTTCCGTTGCGGACTACGGTCGCTTTTGGATTTGTTACCAAACGAAGTTTATCAACCAGTTTTCGAGCTCGAATATCTTGAAACAATCCAATGACAATATTAGCGATGAGGACAAGTAAGAAAAAAAGACCGCTATATTGTTCAGCGATAAACATCAAAACACCTATCGAAATTAAAAGTAGGTTAAAAAAACTAAAAAGATTAGTAAAAATTATTTCTGTGTATGATTTAGTGACGTGGCGTCTTGTTTTATTAACAAGTCCTTCGCTTATTCTTTTTTGAACTTCAAAAGTCGAAAGGCCGTTTTGTATATCATCACAAAAAGGTGATGCGTTTTCGATTAATTCTTTAATTGCAGATACTTTTTTCACTATAATACCAATGTTAAAATTCAATACGCGCATAATGCGCATTCAACTAATACAAATTTAATCAATCAAACTTGAATATTCAAGTTTTAATAAAAAAATTTTGTTCTTTTATAGTTTAGGAGTAGATGTTGAAAAAGTAAAGTCACTAGGGTCAAACAATGTGCCAGTATAGGCCCCGATATCTTCAACATTATATTCGATAATTTTTTCTTGCCACGTGCGATAAACTTCATTGCCGCCAACTTCCTCAAAAGTGCCACCAGAGTATGTGACGTTCTTGATCATTCCATCAACGATAAGGATTGAATCGGAAATACTTTCGCCAAGTGCTGGACCGTTTGGACTATAAGAACCGGAGAGTTCAATTTTCAAACTTTGACTGGTATTAAGCGCTGTATTTCCTTCAGCTACTCCTTCGGAGTTACTCGCGTATTTTACTGCTGTGAAAGATAAGTTAGAAAATAACTCGCTATCGTCATAGTAAGAATAATTACTTACAAAATCAAGAGCTAGGGCCTGTCCGTTCACAAGGTTTAATTTGCGAATATAATTCTCGGTGCCATATATATTTTCTATCGCCACATCGTTATCTGTTCCTGCAAAATCATAAATCTCATAATAACGAGAAAGCGATGGACAATAACCGTTTCTAAACACTTGGTAATCAGCATCGAGATTGATATCAACCTCAACGCTTTCATCTTCGTCATAATAATTCTCTTGAAGGTTATAATCGCCGATTAAAATCTTAGCGCTATTATAACGAGAGACTTCTTTTGAATAATTAGCAAAAATATCTCGAGCATCATCAAGCACGTCAACATCATCATAATCAACGACTTCTTCAAGCGTATAAGAAGCGCTGTTTGCGTATCCATCGTTCGTACCTAATAAATCTAAAATCTCATTTCTTTTTTCTTCGGTTTGCCCGCCTAATGTTAGCGAGGCAATTGCGTTTTTTAAAGTTTCGTCGCGTTCAAAAACAAAAAATTGTGAATCTTCTTCGCAAAAATCAGGATAAGTTCCATCATCACTAGAAATCGAATCGGTAGCAGGGCCTCCGCAACTGACAGCAAAAAAACCTGAACCGATGAGAATTAAGAAGGCGAGTGTCTTTTTCATGTGTTTCTGGGGCGAAAAGTAACACTTTTCTATTAACAAGTATAAGTGAATTCTAATCTATTTTGTATCTTTCTTATATAAATTTGCTTTTACTTTTGGCGTTTGCTTTTAAAAAAGTTGCTGACTATCTGCCCACATTCTTCTTCCAAAACGCCACCAACAACCTTTGGTTGATGATTCAGATTTTTTTGATCAAATAAATTATAAGAACTACCCAGCGCTCCGCCTTTTGGGTCTTTGGCACCATAAACAATTCGCGCAATTCGCGTCCAAAGAAGCGTTCCGGCGCACATTGAACATGGTTCAACCGTAATGTAGATGGTGCATTCATCAAGGCGCCAGGCACCTATTTTTTTGCATGCCTTACGAATCGCATTAATTTCAGCATGCGAAGTTGGATCGTTAGTCAACTCACGCTTATTGTGTGCTTTTGCTAAAACCTTATCGTTTCTAACGATAACAGCGCCGACTGGGACTTCGTCCTTTAACTCGGCTTTCTTCGCCTCTTTTAAGGCTATTTGCATGTAATAAATATCTCGATTGTTCATATAAATAAACCACCGCACATGCATCAGCAACTTAAGGCTGCTGCGTTTCCGCCCTGACCTGGTTCATCGAGATACATCGCGATGGCATAAATATTATAACAATATTTTTATAAAATAATTATTTTTTGGCTTCTAGTTTTTCTAATCCGCCCATATATGGCCTTAAAACCTCAGGCACAATAACACTACCATCTGCTTGTTGAAATTGTTCAAGGATAGCTGGTACAAGACGGGAGGTCGCCAAGCCACTGGCGTTTAGTGTGTGGCAAAACTTCATTTTCCCACTATCTTTATCGCGATAGCGCATCATGCCACGACGCGCCTGATAATCGCGAGCGTTAGAGGCGCTTGATACTTCTTTATATGTCGCCATGCTGGGAATATATACTTCTATGTCATAAGTTCTTGCCATGGCGTGTGAACAGTCGCCGGCAGCAAGTTTGCTGATTTGAAAGTGCAAACCTAATTGTTCGACGAGTCTCTTAGCTTTGCCAACCATTTCTTCAAAGGCCACATTTGAACCTTCTTCAGTCGTATATTGAACGATTTCAACTTTGTTGAATTGATAACCGCGAATCATTCCTCTTTCTTCGGTGCGATACGAACCCGCTTCTGAACGATAGCACGGGGTGTAAGCAAAATACTTACGAGGTAAGGTCGCGATATCAAGGATTTCGTTACGATGAATGTTTACAAGAGCTGTTTCAGCGGTTGGTAACATGAATTTTTTAGGGCTTGCACCTTCAAGCATGAAGACCGCGTCATTAAATTTAGGGAATTGTCCAGCGACAAAACCAGATTCGTAATTTAGGAGATGGGGAGGCAACATAAATTGATAGCCATCTTTTAGATGATTAGCGATAAAATAATTAATTAAAGCCCACTCAAGTAAGGCACCTTGACCGGTGTATATCCAAGTTCCGTGGCCGCTTATTTTTGCCGCTCGTTCATAATCAACTAAGCCGAGGGACTCTGCTAACTCGACGTGATCTTTAATTTTAAAATCGAAGACGGGTTTTTTGCCATATTCATAAATAACTTCATTGTTTTCTTTGCCGCCCTCAAGAAGATCCTCGTCCGGAACGTTGGGTAGGACGGCCATAAAATTAAATATTTGTGCTTCAATTTTCTTTAGAGACGCTTCATCTCCAGAGCTTTCTAAGGCAAGTTCTTTAACGCGGGCAAAAATGGAAGCAACATCACCACCACTTTTCTTGATTTGCGCGACCGAACCAGAAAGGCGGTTTTGTTCCGCTTTCGAACTTTCGACTTTGACTAAAAGTTTTTTTCTTTCTTCAACCAGGGCGATAAGGGGGGCGAAGTCTACTTCATAGTTCTTCTTTTTTAAAGCTAAACGAATCTTCTCAGGGTTTTCGGTAATCAATTTGATGTCAAGCATGTTTTTTACCTCCTTGGTCACTCATTGTGAGCAGGCCAGTGTATATCTTTTCTAACTCTTTTCCAATTTCGGTCAGACTTTCAGCTTTTGCGATTGAATATGCTTTGGCGGATTTAGACGGAAGTTCATTGGCAAAATATTTATCAATTATTTTCGCGACCCCCAAAATCGATTCATCAGTATAAGCATATCCTTTTGTAAAAACCTTAGCATCGTAATCAACTGGACCAAGCCCAATAATTTGGCACTTGCTGGCGATTGCGTCTAGCATAGTAATTGCGTTGTACTTATGAGGGTTAACAGCCAGGAAAACGTCGGCATTCATCATTACAGATCGATAGACGTCTTCGGGAATTATTGGACTAAACCGCAAATTTTTCGGTGAGCGTCGTAGCAAACGTCTAATTTTATTAGATAAAAAGATTAGGTGTTTGGCTTGTCCAAAATATAAGAATTTTATGTCTGGACATTTCTTGGCGATTTCTACAATGTTATATATCTCTTGGCGATTATCGTATTGGCCAAACGCCACGACTGTTTTGGTTCCTTTGCTAAATCGAAAATAGCGGTAGAATAAATCGGCTTCGAGCTGGTCTTGTTTTTCAAAACGAGCAATATTAACGCCTGGAGATAATATTGTGACTCTTGATTTAACGCCTTGATCAAGGAGAAATTTTTTCCCACTTGCGTTTGGCACAATAACAAGGCTGACTCTATTAAGTACACGCAACGCTTTTCCGCTCAAGCGAACAACGCCGTCGCGGGTCACTTCTGTCAACTTCGCAACTGGATCTGATTCGCACATTAGGGCTGAGAACACGACCGGTCTTCCTAACTCGAGGGCATCATTAATTTTCGTTTCATCGGCAACCGAAAGGAAATGGGCCACATCATAGTTATCAATGCTGTTCTTAGCGATTTCAATGTTGGTCAACTCCAAGGCACCTTTAATGTTTTTGCGAAGGCGCATGCCCTCGTAAACGTCTTTTAAATACCGTGGTTGGAAGTGGACAAAAACTTTCATAAATATTAGATATCTGCGTCGTTTTCTTCGACTTTTGCAGTTATTTCTTCGTCTACAGGTTCTTCGGGTGTTTCTTCTAAATCACCATTTTCTTCATGTGGAATAACAGCGATTGAAGACACTTTTTGACGTCCATCAAGTTTAATAACACGGACGCCTTGTGTATTGCGGCCAGCTACTTTAACTTGTTCAAGAGGAATACGAATAATTGTTCCCCCCGCAGTTACGATCATTAAATCTTCATCGCCATTTACTGCACGTAAGGCAACGAGTTTACCGTTTTTATCGGTGGTGTTAATTGTTAATACACCTTTTGCTCCTCGTTTTGTTAAACGATAGCTTTCGGCGGGAGACATTTTGCCGTATCCGCGTTGCGTAATAGCAAGAATTAATGCTCCTTCAAGAGATGTTGTCGCGCTGACAACTTCTGATCCAGCGGTGCTCATACCTTTAACGCCGGCAGCGGTACGACCCATTGGTCGGACATCGGTTTCGTTGAACTTCACCATTTTGCCGTTGCTTGACGCCAAACCGATTAAAGCATTGCCGTCGGTGCATTTCACATCAAGTAAAGTGTCCCCTTCTTTGAGGGAAATAGCGATTTTTCCGTTTTGACGAATGGAGGAGAATTCTGACAACTGCGTCCGTTTTACTACACCATTCACGGTAATGAAGAACAAATATTGTTCTTCGCTATAAGCATCTAGCGAAATAATTGACATAATCCGTTCTTCTTTTTCTAAATTGAAAATAAGGTTTTGAATCGGAGTGCCTTTGGATACACGACCACTTTCTGGAATGCGGTGTCCTCTCATTCGGTAAACCTTACCAAGATTTGAGAAGAACAAAACGTCAGTATGCGTTTTGGTGTGAACAATAATCGATACGATATCGTTTTCGTTTGTGTTCATACCTTTAACACCGTGACCGCCTCTGTTTTGCGTTCTAAATGTATCGGTCGTCATTCTTTTTACATAATTGTTTGCGGTCAACGCAATAACAATTTCTTCTTCAGGAATGAGTGATTCATCTTCAATCTCGGCATCCTCATCACTAATATTGCTCTTGCGCTCGTCTCCGAAACGGTTTTTGATTTCAAGTAATTCTTCAACTACAACATCAATGACTTTTTCACGTGAACTTAAAATGTCACGGTACTTATTGATGTTGTTTTCGAGTTGAACTCTTTCGGCTTCTAGCTTTTGCTTTTCGAGTCCGGTTAACCTTCTTAAGGTCATCGCCAAAATAGCTTGTGTTTGAACCTCGGTCAAATTGAATCTTTCGGCCAATTTTTGCGAAGCTTCTTCAGGAGTTGCGGCCTTTTTGATTATTTCAACAATTTCGTCGATGTTTTCAATCGCGGTTAATAAACCTAAAACCACATGATCACGGGCCTCATCTTTTGCAAGACGATAGTTCGTGCGTCTTTCGATTATTACGGCTTGATGATTAATATAGCCGAGTAATATTTCGTTAATCGGTAATATCTTAGGAGCTCCCTCAACAAGGCACAACATGATGATGCCGTAGCTAACTTGGAGTTGGGTGTTTTTAAATAGTTGATTCAAAATAACTTCTGGGACTGTGTCACGACGTACTTCAATAACAACGCGAATTCCTTCTTTGTTTGATTCATCACGAACATCAGTAATTCCTTCAATGATTTTATCTTTAACAAGATTAGCGATTGATTCAATCATCCTTGCTTTATTAACTTGATAAGGAATTTCGTAAATAATGATGCGTTTCTTTCCGTTGTCGGCTTCTTCAATTAAGGCTTTACTACGGATTGAAATACTGCCCATGCCTGTTTCGTAAGCATCTTTAATGCCTGTTCTTTTTAGAATCGTTCCTCCAGTTGGAAAGTCGGGTCCCGGTAAATAATTCATCATTATTTCTAAAGGAGTGAGTAGTGGATTTCGTGCGACAGCAATCGCTGCATCAATCGTTTCACAAAGGTTGTGGGGTGGGATGTTGGTGGCCATACCGACAGCAATACCAGCGCTACCGTTGACAAGAAGGTTAGGAAAGCGAGAAGGTAAAACACTTGGCTCTCTTTCTGTACCATCATAGTTGTCGACAAACATAACGGTATCATCATTAATATCGCGAATCATTTCCATGGCGAGTTTTGTCATTCTAGCTTCGGTATAACGCATGGCGGCAGCTTCATCACCATCAACGCTTCCAAAGTTACCGTGGCCATCGACCAAAGTGTATCTCATCGAGAAGGGTTGTGCTAAACGCACAAGGGTTGAATAAATAGCGGCATCACCATGCGGGTGATATTTACCCATAACGTCACCGACAATACGAGCACATTTCTTATATGGTTTGTCTGGTTGCATACCAGATTCATTCATGCCATAAATAATGCGGCGATGAACGGGTTTTAGACCATCTCTGATGTCTGGTATAGCACGGCTGACGATAACCGACATCGAATAATCAAGAAACGAGCCACGAACTTCTTTGGAAATATCTACATCACGAAGACCAGGAACAATTCCTGATTCCACTTCGGTGTTTTCACCGACTTCTTCACCGGTTTCTTCGGTGATAATTTTCTCTTTTTCTTCCATCTTAAGTGAGCTCCTTTATTAAATATCTAAGTTTTTAACAAACTTAGCGTTCTTATGGATAAATTCTTTACGTGGTAAAACAGCATCGCCCATCAAGTCGGTGAATACCGCTTCAGCTTCAATGGCGTCGGTCAATGTGACGCGAAGCATTTTGCGGGCTTTTGGATCCATGGTTGTTTCCCAAAGTTGTTGGGCGTCCATTTCACCAAGACCTTTATAGCGCTGGAACGGATAACCGGGTTTTAAATCTAATTGCTTTTTGAGCATTTCAAGTTGTTCGTCGTTATAACAGTAATATTGTTTACCGCGATATTCGACCTTGAAAAGTGGTGGTTGAGCGATGTATATGAACCCATGCTCAATTAGCGGTCTCATAAAGCGGTAAAAGAATGTTAAAAGCAGAATTCTGATATGACTTCCGTCGACGTCAGCATCAGTCATAATAACAATCTTGTGATAGCGAATTTTACTAACATCGAATTCAGCACTATAACCAGCACCGATCGCGGTTATCATGTTACCAATTTCGGCGTTTTCAAACACTCTGTGTGGTTGAGCTTTTTCGACGTTTAGAATTTTACCACGTAGTGGTAGAATCGCTTGTGTGACGCGGTCTCTTCCGTTTTTAGCAGAGCCTCCAGCGGAGTTACCTTCAACGATATAGAGTTCACATTCTTCAGGGTTTCTCGATGAACAGTCAGCGAGTTTTCCGGGTAATGTCGTGATATCAAGAACCGTCTTGCGACGTACTTGTTCACGTGCTTTTCTTGAAGCAATTCGAGCCATCGCGGCATTTACGATTTTATCAATCATAATCTTGGCTAGTTTGGGGTTTTCAAGTAAGAAACGATTTAAACCATCGCCAACAACACCCGAAACAATTTTACGAACCTCGGAGTTTCCAAGCTTGGTTTTTGTTTGACCTTCGTACTGGGGGTTGGGGTGTTTTATGGAAACGATAGCCGTTAAGCCTTCTTTGATGTCGTCTGTAGCTAAATTTTCTTCAACATCCTTTAAGTATCCGTTTGCTTTTGCGTAGTCGTTAACAACACGATTAATCGCTAAGGTAAATCCGGCTTCGTGCATACCACCTTCGTGGGTGTTAATGTTGTTGCAGAAAGTAAAAATGGTTGGGTTGTACGATGTGTTATATTGCATGGCTATTTCAGCGTGAATGTGTGCTGTTTTGCCGTCTGGAAATACATAATTATCTTTTCCTTCACAGTAGATAACGTCGGGGAAAAGTGGTTCTTTGTTGCGGTTAATATGTGTAACATATTCTTTAATTCCGCCTTCATAGTAAAATTCTTCAGTTACTGGTGTTTCGCCCCGATCATCAGTGACGACCATTCTTACACTGCGATTAAGATAGGCCATCTGGCGCATTCTATCGCGAATGATTTCGAAACTAAATTCAACCGACTCGGTGAAAATGGTTGGGTCTGGTTTAAACGAAACGGTTGTTCCGCGATCTGAAACATCGCCAACTACTTGGAGGTGCCCTACTGGTTTTCCGCCTTTTTCAAAGCGTAAATAATAGTTTTTACCGCCTTTATGAACGTTGATATCCATCCACTCAGACAAAGCGTTGACAACCGAACCACCAACGCCGTGAAGACCGCCAGAAACCTTATAGCCTCCGCCTTCGCCAAATTTACCGCCGGCGTGTAAGATTGTAAAAACGGTCTCAACACCAGATAAACCGGTTTTTTCGACTATGTCGACCGGAATTCCACGGCCATTATCACAAACTGTAATTGTGTTGCCTTTATTAATTGTTAATTCTACTCGGTCGCAATAACCAGCTAGCGCTTCATCGATAGAGTTATCAACTATTTCCCACACAAGATGGTGCAACCCCGCTGAAGAGGTTGTACCAATATACATGCCCGGCCTTTTTCTAACCGCGGCCAGACCTTCGAGTACTTGAATATCGCGTGCGCCATAGTCAGCACTGCCTTTTTCGTCATCATCCCCAACAGGTAGGGCCGTTCCTATAACTTTGTCTTCCATTAAGAGTTCCTCCTTGTGATCTTATGGTTTTTAACTTCATATACCGTTGCGTTCATCACATCAAGCGATGTCGAAGTAATAAACACTTGTTCGAATTTTGATAAGAAAGATACTAATCTTTCTTTGTTTTCTTCATCGAGTTCCGACATTACGTCGTCAAGAACAACAATCGGTCGTTTATCTTTGTCTTCGATGAGGAAGTATGGACTAAGCGTCAAGGCTAGAGCGAGAATGCGATTTTCGCCTTGCGATCCATATTTAGCAACTTCTTTGCCGTTAAGGCTCATTTTGAAGTCTTCACGGTGAGGTCCGATAGATGTCACCTTTTTCTTCAAATCACCTTCCAGCGCTTTGCTAAACGCGCTTTTTGCGTTTGTTTGATAGTTGGCGTCAGGCCTGACAAACGGTAGGTATTTGATTTTTGCTACTTCTTTTTCGCCTTTTATCGAAGTAACAATTTTCGAGAGCACTTTGTTGATTTGCTCGACATACATCTCTCGGTAACGAACTACTTTTTCAGCGACATCAACAAGTATGCCGGTAACAACATCTAATTGTGTCTTGTTTAGTTTGTCGGATTTGAGAAGCTCGTTTCTTTCGCGCAGCGCGCGCTCGTAACTGGTTATATACTCCAAGTACATTGGTGATTGTTTGGACAAACTTATATCCAAGAAATCTCTCCGCGCCTTTGGCGACTCTTTAAAAAGCAGGACGCGCGGCGGTTCAAAGACCACAACATTTACGAGTTCGCTTAGTTCGGAAAGTCGGTTAATCGCTTTGTTGTTAGATTTCACTTTTTTCCCAGAACTAGTAATAACGACATTAATTTTCTTTTTGATGTCTCCTTCGAGAATTTCGGCATCGATAACGGCGTGATCGTTTTTGTCTTTAATGAGGTTGGTGTCCTCAGTGGTCCGAAACGAACGGGCTAACGATAAATAGTGAATCGCTTCAACTATGTTCGTTTTTCCTTCAGCGTTATCTCCGACGATGATGTTTATCCCTCTTTCGAAAGATAAGTCAACATAATCGTAACTTCGATAGTTACGAAGACTTAGTTTGTGAATAATCATTTGTTTACAATACGATAGGTGTTTCCTTCGATCTCGATTACACTCTGATTCCGAAGTTTTCTTCCCCGCCGATTATCGCTTTCGCCATCAACGACGATTTCGTGAGTGGCAAGATATGTTTTCGCTTCGCCTCCCGAGCCAATCAAATCAGCAATTTTTAGCAATTGGCCAAGGGTGATAAACTCAGTGGAAATGGGTATTTCAACCGTTTTTTTATCATAAAAAAACACTTCTTTTTTATTCACAAAACCATTATACACTATATAAAGAAAAAAGGGAATATAAATTCCCTTACTAATCATATGTCGTTTTTATGCGTCTATTTCGCTTAGAAAGTGCGTACTGGCGTTACTAACTGGACGACCGAGTCATCTTTGTTGTTCTTGATGACAAACGGCTTCATTTCGCCTATAAACGCAATCGTCACATCTTCAGCTTTGACGGCGCGAATCGCGGCGATGACATATTCGCTATTAAAACTCATCTCGAGACGATCTCCACTGAATTGGAAAGTAGATAGTTTCTCGTTTGCCGATCCGACTTGAGCCGACTTACTAGCAACCTCCAGCGTGTCTTCGGTCATTGATATTTTTACAACGTTTTCCCTCTCAACCGAAAGAAGAGAAGCTCTTTCCATTGAAGACACTAATTCTTGCGAATTTACTTCTAAGAAGTAGTTAAATGTCTTTGGTATAATGTTTTTGGTGTTGGGATAGTCTCCATTAATGAGCCGAGAAGATACTAAAGTGTTGTCAAAAGAGAACAGGATTTTTTTATCACTGACAGCCAAAGTAACTTTCTCAGAATTCTCAAACATCTTGGTTATTTCGATAAGTGTCCTGGCCGGAACGTTAGAGGAAAAGGAAACGACATCATCAATCACCACTTCTTTGCGCGCCAATCTGGCTGAATCGGTGGCGGTAGCAACTAGCTTTCCACCAGCGGCTTCTAAATTAACGGCGGTCAGGATTGGTCTTTGCTCTTTGTTTGATGCCGCAAACGCGGTTTGATCAACAAGTTTTGAGAAATCACGACACATAATATCAAACACCACGCCGGTGGGATCTAAATCAACTTCAGGGTATTCATCGGCTTTGATCGAATTTAGTTTAAAGCTAGATTTCCCGTCATCTATTTTGACGATGGTTTCATCAACCACTTCAATAGCTAATTCCTCGCCTTCCATTCTTCTTGCGATTTCCGTTATGATTTTGCTAGCAACAAGAGTAGCGCCAAATTTAGCGTTCCGAATGATTTGTTTTTCACCAACCATGTTCGGAACAACGGTGCTGATTGTCAATTCGTTGTTTCCGCCAATTACAGTTAACCCTTTTTCGTTAAGAACCAATTTGAGATTCATTAAAAGAGGCACTGGAGCCTTGGATCCGATTGCTTTTGCGGCTGTCATTAAGCCTTTAAGCAGGTGTTCACGATTAATAGTTAGTCTCATTTCTCTTCTCCTTAAGAATAAAGAATTAATAATTATGTCTGTGGATTTTGTGGATAACCCAATCGATTGTCGTAGTCCTTCTTTGTAATTGTATCATAACGAAACGGCTGTATGTATTATTTTTATTTTATAAACATTACTTCTTTAGTCGCTTTTTCAAATCATCGATAGCGGTTTGCAAACCAATATCGTTTTTCAACGTTTTGTCCACTTTTTCTACAGCGTTCATCACCGTCGTGTGATCCTTACCTCCAAACGCTAAGCCAATTTTGGTTAACGGGACATCGAGCATCGATCTAATTAAGTACATAGCAATGTGTCTGGCCATCGCTATTTGGCTTGTCCGGATTTTTCCGGTGAGTTGAGAAGGAGTTAAATTATAGTAGTCCGCGACAACATTGATGATTTTGGTTTCGCTTAGTTTGGTTTTGGTGTCTTTAACATCGATGAGGGATTGAACTGATTCGATAGCGACCCCCATGTCGATATGAGCGGTTGGTTTAATGTTGATTGTATAAAAAAGAAGACGGTTAAAAGCGCCTTCTAATTCACGGACGTTTTTAGAAAACTTCTCAGCGAAAAAAGTCAGCACATCGTCATCGAAATTTGCGATATCAAGGCCATTTGCTGAGATTTTTAGTTTTAATATGTCAATACAAGTCTCAACGTCTGGAGCGGCGATATTAACTGTTAATCCAGCATTAAAGCGCGAGACCAAACGAGCTTCAACACCCTGCAATTCACTCGGGTGTTTATCACTTGTTAAAACGATTTGTTTTCCTGCGTTAACCATCGACGAAAAGATATAGAAAAACATTTCCTCTGTTTTGGATTTGTTAGCTAAAAATTGAATGTCGTCGATAAGTAAGACGTCGATTCCTTTGAAATAATCCTTCAGGTTTTCGCCTTCTTTATCACCGGTTACGTATTTAATAAATTCCTCGAAAAAATCTTCGGTCGAAAGATACAAAACCTTACTTACGGGCGCGTTTTCCTTTATATAATTACCGATAGCGTGGAGAAGGTGAGTCTTACCCAAACCGGATTGAGAGTAAACAAAAAGAGGGTTATATAGTTTTCCAGGAGTTGAGGCAATCATAAGGGCGGCTTGATAGGCCTCTCTGTTTGATGAGCCAACAACAAAATTGTCGAAAGTCAATTTTGAGTTAATGTATGAATTTGCGAAAAAAGTTGGTTTTGTCGGAGCTTGTCTAACGATCGTCTGGACTTCGTTTTTCTGAACAAAGCGCAATTTGAAATCGGTTTCCGTACATTCGCGAACGACACCAGTTAACATATCAAGGTATTTTGTTGATAGTAAATTTGCGGCAAGCCCAGAATTAACGACAACAACCATCATGTCGCCTTCAATGCTGTGAATGTAAGAACCACTCAAGAACGTATCATAGATACGTGCGTCGTTGATTCTGCCCTTTGTGCTATCGAGGATCCTGTCCCACAATTTTGTGATTTCTGAAATCGAGCTCGTCATAATCGAATCCTCCAAGTACATAAAAATATAACATATCCACAGGTTAAAAACACCCGAAAATAGGTGAAAAATTTGTTTTCCACAATTTGAGGCCAAAAACACCACAACCAGTGTGATAAATTAGTTCTCCACAAAATAGAAATGTGGAAAACTTGTGGATAAGGTTTTGTGGAAAGGAGGATGTGGATTTTGTTGACTAATATCCACCGCGACTCTGTGTTATCAACAACGAAAAACATCGATACAATCAGTATTATTACCCTTTTTCAACACAACAAAAACGAATAATACACGGTCTGTGGGGTTGGTTGTTGTTGCACGTTGCTCCGCTATTGCCCTTCACATAAACAGGTGTTCAATAGTGGAAAGAACCCCAGCTATGTAATTACGAATAGAAAAAGTCGCACGCGCTCCCTTTATTTAATTGACTTAATATACATTAAACTATATAATCATTTCGCGTAATCACACACGAGGAGAACAGATTATGAAAAGAACGTATCAACCCAGCAAGAAAAAACATTCTGCTGTCCACGGTTTCCGTGAAAGAATGAAAACACCAAACGGCCGTAAAACTTTAGCCAGACGTCGCGAAAAAGGAAGAGCGGTTTTATCCGCTTAATTGTTTTGGTTTTACCCAAATCAGGGAGACGAACGTGAAAAGGCAGTATCGAATTAGAAAATCCGAGGACTTCCATCGCATCATTCACGCATCACGTTTTGTTAAAAACCAATTCTTTGTAGTTTATTTTCAACCAAACGAACTTAGTAGTTCGCGAGTGGGCATCTCGATTCCTAAACGGATTGGAATTGCGGTTATTCGCAATAAAATCAAACGACAAATTAAAGCCATTCTTCAAGAAAACCTAGACGTTAATAGAGCTATTGATTATGTTATTGTTCCCAAGCGCAGTTATAACATAGATGAATTTGATAGCAGTCGCGACGCCTTAAAAGGTCTTCTTGAGAAGATCGGAGACCAAAATTTTGAAAAAATCAACTAAGCGCATCCTTACTTTTGGCGGACTTCTTTTTGCGGTCGTCCTTATTAGTGGCTGTACCGCGAGTTTTTGCTCTAACACTGATCGCGCCAACATCTTGTACACTTACGAAAAAGGTGTATCCGTCTATGAAGACGGAAACACTGAAGGAGAGGCTGTTTTTGCCGGCAACACAACCTTGACTAGAAGAGTCACTTTTGAGAACTCACCCCTTTTAAAAGAAACGGTTGAAACTGCCGCTAGCAACGCAATTAATGTACCAACAGAAGATTATTTTGTTGGAATTGATCAATATGTTCTTGAAATCGCTCTTGAACGTCAATTCGGTGATGATCTTGATTTACTAACGGTTGATGCCGCAAAAGCCAACGAAGCCTTAAAAGAATTTGGTTATTTAAAGTTCGCTGGCTATTCAGAAGAGAACAATTTATTTGAGTATTGGGATTTGTGGACTGCGCAGCTAAAGATTTCGTTGGGCGCTGAACAAGTTCCTAATCAAGACTTTACAAAGTTTTATAAAGAAAAACTAAATACCACCATCAACACCTATCGTGCATGTATCGCGATTAACGATGGGGACTATGGTAAATACGGAAGTGATGGCAATACCGAAGCTTCCATTGAAGGAAAGACATGGGCCTACGCGTGGTCCAAAGGACCAATTGAAGGTTTGTTAGTTTATCCTGTCGCGTATTTAGTTGACTTCTTCTCGGTTTCGTTTGGTATGAATGGTTGGGGTCAAATTGGCGCGGTCGCGCTCGTAACATTAATTGTTCGAGCTTTGATTCTTTTAACAACCATCAAATCGACTATGGGTCAGCAAAAGATGCAGGCTCTCCAACCCGAATTAACAAAGATACAGCAAAAGTATCCTAATTCGAATACAAACCAATCAGAAAAACAACGCCTTGCTCAAGAGCAAATGGCTTTGTATAAGAAACACAAAATTAACCCACTCGGGCAAATACTGGTTTTGATTATTCAATTCCCAGTCTTTATCGCTGTTTGGGGTGCGATGACTGGCGCAGCCGTTCTTTCGTCTGATGCTGTTCTCGGCCTTAACTTAAGTGCTGGACTTGGCACGGCAATTCTTGATATTGCTGGCTGGCCAAACGTCGCTGGATGGTGGACTGCTGTCGGATTATTTATCATCATGGGTCTTGCCCAATTTATTTCGATGAAACTTCCGCAATGGATGCAAAAAGCCCGCACTAAAAATGTGAAACGTTTAACGAAAAATCCGGCGGTTGATAAACAATCGAAACAAATGAAATGGTTTAGCAATATTATGCTAATTATGATTATCGTCATGGGCTTTAGCCTACCGGCGGCAATGGGTGTTTACTGGTTTATCGGAGCAATTATTTCGATTGTCCAAACCCTTATCATGCAAACCATAATGGCTCGCAACAAAAAGTAACGGAGGATTAACAATGAAAAAATATCAAGCTAAAACAATTGAGGAGGCTGTCAATCTCGCAGCACAAGAATTAGGAATTCTTCCTAATGATGTTAACTTCGCTGTTCAAGAAGAGAAAAAGGGTCTTTTTAAAAAAGTCACGATTGAGGTTTATGAAACAAGCGACGCGATTGAGTTTGCAGAGAAGTATATTAAAGAAGTGACTAATGCGTTAGGTATCGAATCAGAGACAACCGCCTCGTTGAAAGACGACATTATTCATATCTCGATAAATTCCGATCATAACCCCATCTTAATTGGCAAAAACGGTAAAACACTTCAAGCTCTTAATGAGTTAACAAGGCTCGCTGTTTCATCAAAATTTAAGAAAAGATTTAGAATCCTTCTTGATATTAACGATTACAAAGACGGCAAATATTCCCGCGTTGCTTTCGCAGCTCGTAGAGCAGCAAAAGAAGTTCAAAAAACGAAAATGGATGCCATGCTCGAACCAATGCCTGCTGACGAAAGAAGAGTAGTGCACAATGCTCTCTCTAACTTCTCGCACATCAAAACGGAATCGGCGGGAGAAGGATATCATCGCGCGGTTGTTATTAAGTATATTGACTAACAAACAAAGAGCCATTAGGCTCTTTTTTGCCTGAGGTTTTAAATGCACGAAACGATTGTAGCTCTGGCGACACCGCCACTAAAATCAGCGCTTGCTGTCATTCGCCTTTCGGGTGATGATTGTTTTGATGTTGTCTCAAAGGTTTTTAATCAAGATATAAGCAAAGTTCAAAAGCGAGAAGTTTTTATTGGCAAAATTGTCGATAAAGAAAACGTAGTCGATGAAGTTGTTTTGATCGCGTATGTTAATCCGAAATCGTTTACAGGTGAAAACGCTGTCGAAATCATTAGTCACGGATCAATGTTGATTGTTGATGAAATCATCGAACTTTTGATTGCCTCTGGCGCCAGACTAGCGCTTAATGGCGAATTTTCGTCACGAGCGTTTCTTAATAACAAAATTGACCTCATTCAAGCTGAAGCAATTAATGATTTAATAAACTCTAAAACGCGCGAAGCCAAGAAGATATCGATGTATTCCCTACAAGGGAAAACAAGTAATCTTGTCTGGCCAATCAAAAAAGAAATCGCTGACTTGCTAAGTCAAATTGAAGTGAATATTGACTACCCTGAATATGAAGACATCGAAGAAGTAAGTCGCGCTCAAGTTATTTCGGTGTGCACCGCCATCGTCGAAAAAGTGACAACTTTAATTCACGAGGGCCAGCAAGGACAAATTATAAAAGAAGGCATAAAGGTTGCTATTGTCGGTAAGCCAAATGTTGGGAAATCCTCTTTGCTTAACGCTATGATTGGGCAAGAAAAAGCAATTGTAACCAACATTCCTGGGACAACAAGAGATATCGTTGAAGGCGAAATCAACTTAAAGGGCATTACGCTACAAATACTTGATACCGCTGGAATTAGAGAGGTAAATAACGAGATTGAAAGTATTGGCATCTCTAAAGCAAAGAAAGCAACCGCCGATGCGGATTTAGTCATCCTTGTTGTGGATGCCACAGAAAAAGATGATGATGCCTTTATGAAACTTATCGAGGATAAAAAACACATTGTTGTTTACAACAAAAGCGACATAGTTAAAAACAAAAAAGCAAACAGTCTATATATTTCCGCCTTAAATAAAGACATCGATCCACTTATGAAAGAGATTATAAAAGTTCTGGCTATTAGTGAAGAAGCGTTTGAACAGCCAAGTTTAAATAACACGAGACAATTAGGTCTTTTGGGATCGATTAAAGAAAACCTATTACTGGCAATCAAAGACGCCGAAAACGATCAACCAATCGATTTGGTTAGTGTTAGTTTGCTTGGTGCATATAATGACACACTTGAAATTCTTGGCGAAGGAAACAAAAACGATATAAGCGAAGAGATATTTTCGCGTTTTTGTGTTGGTAAATAAAAATGATTGATTCGCACACACATTTAAATCACGATAAGTTTTACGCTAATCCGGAGAAATATATAAATGAAGCGATGGAAAAAGGCGTCACAGCTTTTTTGGTTATTGGTTACGATCTATCCTCCTCAAGGCGGGCATTGGAGTTAGCAAAAAGATTTAGTAACGTTTATGCAACTGTGGGAATTCATCCCACCGACATCAAACTTCGCGGCAGCAACGATTTCAAAGAAATCGATGACTTGTTAAACCATCCAAAAGTTGTTGGTTGTGGCGAAATCGGTCTTGATTATTATTGGGACAAAAACGAACAAGAACACATTGAACAAAAAAAGTATTTTATCGAACAAATTAAGCTAGCCAACAAACACCAAAAGCCGATCGTTGTTCATAATCGCGACGCGGCTTATGACACACACAAGGTTTTAGAAGACAACCCACCTGAATATGGCGGCATCATGCACTGTTATTCTGGAAGCGCAGAGATGGTTGGTAATTATATTCGCTTAGGCTTATATATTTCTCTTGCGGGTCCAGTAACTTTCTTAAATGCTAAGACACCGAAAGAAGTCGCAAAAGCCACACCACTTGATCGTCTCTTGATTGAGACTGATTCACCTTATCTTGCTCCCCACCCACTACGTGGAAAACAAAACGAATCAAAATATTTGCCTTTAATTCTTGAAGAAATTGCTCGCTTAAGAGGGGTTGATCCCACCATCATTGATCAAGCGACAACCGAAAACTTCAAGAGGCTATTTAGAATTGATAAATGAGTAAACGAAAGATTGAAGCCATAATTGTTGTTGAAGGCAAAAGCGATATTGCTTTTTTGTCATCTTTTCTTGAAGCGGAGTTTGTTGAAACAAATGGGTCGGATGTGCCAGAATCGACAATCGATTATCTAAAGAAACAATCCACATCAAAAACAATAATTGTGTTGACTGACCCCGACTTCCCTGGTCACAAAATTAGAACGGAATTAGATGATAAAATAACAAACTTAAAACATGTTTTCATCAACAAAAAAGACGCTATCAAAAACGGCAAAGTGGGGGTGGCTGAAACAAGTAAAAACGCTGTTTTAGAAGCCCTTAATTTTCCACTTGAAAAGAGGGTGGATTCAAATAGCGAACTGACTGCCAATGATTTGTATAATCTCGGATTATCTGGTTTAAAAAATTCGCACCACATTAGAGCAAAAGTCGCAGAGCGCTTTCACCTTGGTTTTGTTAATGCCAAGCACTTTTTAAAAAGAGCCAGATCGATGAATATTACTTATCAACAAATCCAGGAAGCGATTAATGAAATTCAACAATAGCGAATCATTTTTTGATTATATCAAAACCCTTAGGTTTATCGCCTCTAAGGATCTTGGACAAAACTTTTTAATCAACCCGCAAACAGCACAAAAAATTGTTGAAAATCTCGGTGCAAAAAAGGGAGAAAAAGTGTTAGAGATAGGTGCTGGTTTTGGCTCCTTATCTTACTTTTTAGTTCAGTCGGAAGCCGATGTTTTTCTCATGGATGTCGATCCAAAAACGATCGCTTTTCTCAATGAGCAATTTGGCGATAACGCAAACGTTAATATCGTTCAAGAAAGTATTCTAAAACACGATGTTTCAAAGTATCAAAAGATTATTGGAAATCTTCCCTATTACATAACATCCGACACAATAGAACACTGTCTTTTAAATGGTTTTAAAACCACAAAAATGGTTTTTATGATTCAAAAAGAAGTTGTGCAACGACTTACTGCCAAAACGGGAGAAGATGGCTATGGGCCTCTTTCGATTTTAGTGTCCTTTTTAGGGGCAATAAAAAAGACTATTAATGTTGGGAGGACGCAATTTGTTCCGATCCCCAATGTCGAGTCTAGCGTTATTGAAATCAATATTCATGAAAACCGTGATTATGAAACCGCACAAAAACTAAACAAATTAACCAAGAGTTTGTTCCACCATCGGCGCAAGACAATTCGTAATAACCTTCGCCTGCTATTAAATGACTCGATTCTAGCTGATGAAACATTATCGATTCTCAATGTTGATGGCGCAAAACGACCCCAAGACCTTGATTTGACTTTCTATTTAGCCTTGATAAAACAATTGAAGTTTTAATACTTCAAAGATACAATGTTATTCGCCAAGAGGACACCCCTTTATGTACATTAAAGCTTATGCAAAAATCAATATCGCCCTCAATGTTCTTGCCAAAGATATCGACGGCTATCATCAACTTGATATGATTAATCTTCCTCTTGAGTTGCACGATTCAATTGAAATATCGGTTCTACCAGGATCCTCAGACTCGTTCATCACTTGTGATGACATCGAGATTGAGGACACAAAATATAATTTGATCAGCATGGCTATCGCCAAAGCGCGAGAGCTATATGGCTTTAAGCAACAATTCACAATTCATGTTTATAAAGAAATTCCGATATCAGCAGGACTTGCGGGCGGAAGCGCTAATGCTGCAGCGGTTTTAAATGCTATTTTTCTCCTTCTAAAGATTAAACCCACCAACGAGGAGAAAATTGCGCTTGCCAAATCAATCGGTGCTGATGTTCCTTATTGTATGTTTAATGTGCCAGCTAGAGTTCGAGGCATAGGAGAAATAATCGAGCCAATAAGTATTAAAAAATCTTATCATGTTTTGGTTGTTAAACCCCAAAAAGGTCTATCAACAAAAACCGTTTTTGATCAAGCCGATACAATGGAACTAGAAAACGGCGATAACGAAAAAGTTCTTGAGGCTTTAGCGACTGGAAACGATGATTTATTGGCTAGTAGCGTTCACAACGCATTAGAAAAACCATCCTTCCTATTATTGCCAGAAATCGGAAAGATAAAGAATCTTCTCGTTCAAGACGGGCTTAAAATCGTTTTAATGAGTGGATCAGGCAGCTCAATAATTGCCTTAGATAACGATGCGAAAAAACTTGCCAAATTAGAAAAAAAGTATGCAAAATTAGGGTATAATACACGATTAACCCGCATTTTAAGGAGAAAATAGTATGAAAACTTACGCCATTATTTTAGCGGCCGGAAAAGGCACGCGCATGAAATCGTTAGCAGAAGACAAATCAAAGGTTAGTTATCCAATTCTTGGGGTGCCTCTTGTAAAGCATGTGCTTAATGCCCTCCGCCCATTATCCATAGATCGCAAGGTCACCATTGTTGGCTTCGGCGGTCCAGTGACGGAAGAAATCGTCAAAAGCGAGTCGGAAACAGTATATCAACACGAACAAAAAGGCACCGGTCACGCTATCATGCAAGCCGCACCGATGCTAGCCGGACTAGATGGGCTGACACTTATTGTTTGCGGTGATACTCCTCTTCTTAAGACTTCGACGCTTAGCAAATTGATAAAGCAACACGAAGAAGCGCAAAACAATCTAACTGTTCTTTCCGCAATCGTTCCTAATCCTCGCGGATACGGAAGAATTGTTCGAGGCGTTGATGGTTTAGTTAACGAAATCGTTGAGCAAGCCGATGTAGATGAGAATCAAAACGCCATTAATGAAGTAAACACCGGAGTTTATGTTTTTGATAATAAAATGCTATTTGAATATCTGAAAAACTTAAAACCCAACAACGCTCAGGGCGAGTACTATTTAACTGATTTAATCAAAATGTTTAAAAATGATGGATTAAGAATTGGCGCATCAATCGCAGAAGACTACAAAGAAATGTTAGGAATCAATGATCGTCGCCAACTCGAAGAAGCTGCTCATATTATGGCTCGCAGAATCAACGAGCGCCACATGTTGGCGGGTGTCACTATCGAAGATAGCAACTCTACATTTATCGGGCCCGATGTTGTCATCGGCCAAGATACCGTTATTCGGCCTGGAACTCACATCCTTGGTGTTTCAGTTATTGGCAAAGATAATGTAATTGGTCCAGCAACATACTTAGATAACGTCACGATTGGCGATGGAAATCACGTCATCTTTTCTCATATTGCTGATTCAGTGATTGGAAACGCAAATGAAGTTGGCCCATACGCTCGAATTCGTGGTCATTCAGTAATTGCCAATCATAATCGACTTGGCAACTTTGTTGAATTTAAAGCCTGTGTTTTGCACGATGGCGCAAAAGCAGCTCACTTA
>JAEWLX010000101.1 GCA_023457325.1 Bacillota bacterium
GTACACAATGGCGAATCACTTCGCGAAGAATACATTAGTTTTTTAATTTCAAAAGCTAAATTTGATTTTTCAAATCTAAGAGTATTAGTCGACTGCGCGAATGGTTCAGCATCAAATGTCGCCCCCGAAGTTTTCAAACGCTTAGGGATTAAAGCTGATTTCGTCAATTACAATCCTGATGGCAAAAACATTAACGAACATTGTGGTTCGACTCATATCGACAACTTAATTGAAAATAGCCAAAAAGATCATTATGATTTGTGTTTTGCTTTTGATGGTGATGCCGATCGTCTATTGATGGTAAAAGACGGCAAAGTAATCGATGGGGACATGATGATTTATATGAACGCCGTTTCCAAGGATAGTCGCGAAAAATTGGACAATAATGCTGTTGTTATTACCGTAATGTCTAACCTCGGCCTTAAATTGGCGTTAGAAAGAAAGAGCATTCAGTATATCGAAGTTGATGTCGGTGATAAGTACGTCCAAGCTAAACTCGAGGAATTAAACTTATCTTTGGGGGGCGAACAATCTGGACACGTTATTTTTTATCACGATTTAAATACTGGCGATGGCATCTTAACTGCAATCAAGATGATGACTTTGTATGTCGGAAATGGTTATTCGTTTGATGAACTACTTCAGGATCTTGCCATTTTTCCACAGCTATTACTTAATGTAAAAGTTAATGACAAGAATGCTGTTTTAAATGATTTAGGTCTAAAAAAGATTATCGCCGAAGAAAAAGCACGACTCGGAAAAGAAGGACGTCTTCTAGTCCGTCCGAGTGGAACGGAACCTCTCGTTCGTGTAATGACTGAAGCCCGGACTAATGAGATTTGCGAAGGCGTTTGTAATCGCGTTAAAGATTACATAATCAAGTTAGGTTTATAATTATAAAAAGTGAAAAATAGGGGCCTAAACCTCTATTTTTTATTTATTTCGATGGCGATGAAACGAACTCCGATTAAAGCGCAGCGTGTTTTTAATGAAATAGATAAATCATCGGGCGACTCGTTTAACGCAAGGCGTACGAGGCCATCTAAATCATGTCCTGAATAGTGGAACTCTTTGAAATTAAAAATTTCATAATTCAAAAAATATGATTTATAGCGATCGACTTCAACAAGGCGGCGACATTCGCCAAGCTTGTACAATCCGACCCGTCGGTCGACAAGTGGCGCAAAGTAACGAAAGCCTGACTGGCAAGTCCCGATATATCTTCCGGCTCGTTCAATGATGGCAACAAAACCTTTTTTCACATTGATAAAGCCAGTAAAAATGAAAAGAACTATGCCTAAGGCAACAACGCATCCAATTGTTATATAAAATTGTTGATCAGTCATCTTGCTAACAAGTTTATCACAAATTATGGCTTTTGAATCGCTCGGTGCAACAAAGATTGCGGTACTTAACAATTGTTAAAGAACCTTTTTAGAAGTATATTATAATAAGCATTTATGGATAAGAAACAATTCTATGATTTCGTTGTTAAGATGCAGGCGATAGCCAAAATTGGTCTTTTGTATTCAAAAGATGAGTATGCTATCGATAACTATCAGCAAATTAATGACTTAAGCAATAAAATGTTGGAATCATTTATGGACGTTAAGTTCGACCGCCCGAATTATTTTCAACGAAGTGTTTATCCCACGCCAAATGTTTCAGTGCGAACAGTAATTTTTAATAATGAAGGCCATCTTTTGCTCGTTCAAGAATCCAAGACAGGCACTTATTCGCTGCCAGGAGGATGGTGCGATTTATACGACTCACCAAGCGAAGCGGCAAAAGCCGAGGTATCGCAAGAAGCAGGACTAGACATTGATATTATTCGTCTTGCCGGCATTATTAATCACACACCCCATACCTCAGTGCCAGAATATGTAATCATCTTCGAGGCCAAGGCAAAATCACCCTTTTATAACCATAGTCACGAGACAATGAATGTTGGTTATTTCCCGCTTGAAAGTCTTCCACCTTTATCGCATAAATTGCAGGAGGATGAGTTTCATCGCATTGTTAAAGCGGTGCAAAAAAAGGAAACAATTTTTGATTAAGTTTAAGAAATATCTTAAATCTTATATAAACAAGACTTGAGATTTGTTAAAGTAATAGAAGGAGAAAATCAAAGAGTGAATCGCGCTAAATCGTATCATCGCATCTTCGCCAATATATTTGACCTTGTCATTATTTCGGCAGTGGCTTTGCTATTGACTTTCCGTTCACTTATCTCGCTGATTACCAGTTTGATTCACCCTTCAAGTCTTGATAGCCTCGCCCTATATTTATCAGCATTTGGCTCTGGGGCACTAGCGCTTATTGCCGTGATTGTTTATTTTATCGCCTTACCAGTCTTATGGAATGGTCAGACTCTTGGCAAGCGCTTCTTTAAAATTCGTATCGTTCGTAAGGATGGTGCGGATATTGACTTTCGAACCATTTTCTTGCGCGAAATGATTCGAACGTTCCTGTTTATTTTGACATTTGGAATAAGCGCATTCGCTGATACGATGGTTTTGCTTTTTTCAAAGCAACGCATTGGATTTTATGATTATGTCGCCGCTACACAAGTAATCGATATTGATTAATAAGGAGGAGAATTACTTATTATGGGAACACCACACATCAACGCAGAAAACGGAGCATTTGCCAAAGTTGTTTTAATGCCGGGCGATCCGCTTCGGGCAAAATGGATTGCCGAAACATATTTAAAGGACGTTAAATTAGTCAATCAAGTCCGTGGAATTCTTGGCTATACAGGCTTTACTAAAAACGGAAAGCGCGTTTCGGTTATGGCCTCCGGTATGGGCCAGCCATCAATTGGCATTTACTCACACGAACTTTACACGGGATATGGCGTCGAATCTATAATTCGTATTGGTACATGCGGAGCTTATCAAAATAACATCGATTTATTCGATGTACTCGTGTGTCAGACCGCCTCGACTGATTCAAATTGGGCTTCGCAATTTGATTTAAAAGGTGGAACATATTCGGCTTGTGCTGATTTTGAATTATTGTTCAAAACTTACGAAGTCTTGAAAAGCAAGAAGATGCCTCTAAAAGTCGGCAATATTTTGTCCGCTGACATATTTTATGATGTTGATCCAAACTCTTGGAAAAAGTGGGCCGCCCTTGGCGTTATGGGTGTCGAGATGGAGTCGTATAGTTTATATGCAACCGCATCTCGCTTAGGTAAAAAAGCCCTATGTTTATTAACGGTTACGGATCATTTTATAAAACCGGAAAAAGCGACTAGTGAGCAAAGACAACTCGGTCTAGGAAAAATGATCGAAGTCGCAATCGAAGTTGCCGAGTCTTTCGCATAATTATTGTTAATGACTGATTTACAAATAGCGTTCATAGTCACGGCTTCGCTAGCCGGATTGCTTCTTCTTTTCATCCTTTTTTTCAAACCGATCAAAAGGAGCATTTTAAGTCATCGCTATGTACGTAACTATGGTCGATTAATTTATAAAATCGCCCTTGATTATGATTTCTATTTGATAAATCAGTTTGGCTTATCACGTCAGGGAAACGAAATTCGCACAATTAATCACATTTTATTCGGCACAAAATGGATTTATGTGATTAAGGACTGCTATTATCGCGGCGCGATTAGCGCAAAGGAAAATGACGCCTCTTGGATTCATTACCTTAATAAGAAGAAAAAACGCTATATCGATAATCCCTTAAAAGTTAATACAGAAAATATTAATCAATTGTCAATGATTACCCAAATTGACAAAAATATGCTAATATCGGTTGTTGTCATCAATGATGACTGTCACGTTGAACCCTTTTCTAGAACGTCGAAAACTAATTTCTTCGTTTCGCGAGGACAACTAAGGAAACTGATTAAGGCGCTGGAAAATCAAGATGTTGAAGCAATTGATGAAAAAGCCCTTGATGCCGCTGTTAAAGAAATTGACCGGTTAAATCTAAATCACAAAAAATGAACATCGCACAAAAAGCATTTCAAACATATCGAAAACATTTGGCTAGTAAATTAGCCATTGCCTTTTCCTTTACTGTTTTTGTTCTCGCCTCACTTGCTATTGGTCTTCTGGGCAGCTATTTGTTTATTTTACTTGTGCCGATAATTATTCTTCCTATTTATATATGCTTACAACTTACAAATAGTTCCTTTGCTAAAGGGATGCCGCTTAGTCAAAGAAATTTCTTTGCCTTTTATAAAGTGGCGTTTACACCAACACTGAATGGTGCTTACCAAGTAATTTCCTCATTTTTAAAAGCCGCCCTTATTTATTTTGGTCTCTCGTTTGTTGTTATTTTCATTATGCTACAAGTGTATCTAACAAACGACGCTTCCTTTGCTCAAGAATTTCAAGGCATTACGGCTTTAATCACAAATGGCATGTATCAGGATGCTTTACAAGCATATGAGGAAAACGCCACCGTCTTATTTATATCAACTGTTGCAAGTTTGATTAGCGGTGGTTTATCGCTTTTAGCTTTTATGCATTTTATTGGGCGGAATTCGATCGTTCCTCATCTCGCCCTTTCGATGTCTGCTTTGCCAGGGAAAATCGCTTATTCTGTTCATCGTCAAGGTTTGAAAGTATTTAAAAGCGAATTTAATGGCGACTATTATCGGGCATCATGGCTGGCTGCACCAATAATCCTTATTGGTTTTGCCGGTGGAGTGCTCGCTACTTATTTCTTTACAAGTAATACTTACCTAATTCTTTTATCTGGCTTTGCTGGAGCTTTTATTCTTCTCACCCCTTTCCTTCCTTATTTTCTTGATGTAGTTGAAGAACTCTTTAAAAAATATAAAGACCGTTATCTAAGAGTTTCAATCGATCAGGCGACAAGGGTTTATGAAGAAATCAAAGTCGCTCAGCAATTAAGCGAAGAACAGCAAAAAGAACTCGATAAGTTGATAAATGATTTAAAAAATCAATCCGAGAATAAAAAAGTCGATAATCAATCCGACGATGATAGTTACGAAGAATAGTACTATATGATAGAAAAAAGTGCTGACTAATCAGCACAAATTGGTCGATGGAGCAGGTGACGGGAATCGAACCCGCGTAACTACCTTGGCAAGGTAGTGTTCTACCATTGAACTACACCTGCAGGATGAGATGCGAGTATCATTATAAAGAAGTACGAGCGATTATTCAAGCACGAAAAATTGTGATAAAATAAATAGTTACTCTAAGAGTAAAGGAAAAACGATATGGATGCTTACAAACAATTAGCCGAATTAATCTTCCCAGACATTCAAGAATCGCTTGAAGATTTAGAAAAAAAGTATCCGCCCCGCAATTTAAAAGAAGGGGCACAGGTCACTCGTTTTGCGCCATCTCCAACCGGATTTTTACACACTGGTTCCTTGTTTACGGCCATGGTTGCTAAAAAAACAGCTAAAGATAGTGGTGGTCTTTTTTATCTTCGGCTTGAAGATACCGATACAAAAAGAGAAATATCAGGAAGTGGCGAACAGCTAATTTCTCAACTTGCGGAATTTGGTGTTACTTCAGATGAGGGATATCTCGGTGATCGCGACATTGGCCATTACGGACCATATCGGCAAAGTAAAAGAGCTTATATTTATAAGACAGTAATCAAATATTTAATAGAGAACAATTTAGCGTATCCTTGTTTTTGTTCAAGCGAAGAGTTAGATGTTTTGCGTAAAATGCAAGAAGCTCAGAAAGTAGTGCCTGGTTATTATGGTCGATATGCGACGTGTCGATATCTTTCTGCTGAAGAAGCAATTGCTAAAATCAAAAACGGTGCCTCTTATGTTATCCGTTTTAGAAGTAGTGGTGATCACCTCCGTAAAACAGTTATTAAAGATTTAATACGTGGTGAAATTAGCATTGCAGAAAATGATATTGACATCGTCATTTTGAAATCCGATGGTCTTCCGACTTATCACTTTGCCCATGTTGTCGACGATCATTTTATGCACACGACAGTTGTCACACGTGGTGAAGAATGGATTTCTTCTCTTCCGATCCACATAGAAATTTTCAATGCCTTAGGTTGGCAAGCGCCTGGATACGCTCATCTGCCACTAATCATGAAGATGGAAAACGGCAGCAAGCGTAAACTATCAAAAAGGAAAGATCAAGAAGCAGCGGTCAGTTATTTCATCGAAGATGGTTATCCGCCACGGGCTGTTATGGCCTATTTAATGTCAATTGCCAACTCCAATTTCGAAGAGTGGACCGAAGAAAACAAGATGTATGATATTGATAAGTTCACTTTCAACTTAAATAAGATGTCTTTGGACGGTGCTCTTTTCGATCTTGATAAGCTTACCTTCTTTGCAAAAGAAGTTATTGCCCGTATGAGCGCCCATCGCCTTGCTTCATTATCAAAAAAGTGGGCGATTAATTACTCGCCAGAGTTACTCGATTTAATTAATCGGGGCGCGGAATATTATGAGGAAATTTTAAATATTGAACGCGAAAAGGAAAACCCTCGCAAAGATTTTGCAAAATACAGCGATATTTATTCGCATATTCGTTTTTTCTATCACGATCACTATCTCAATTTGGTTTCCGATGTTTTGCCATTTAATGAACGAATCGATAGAAGTAAAATCAGCAATTTTTTAAAGGATTTTATTATTGAAAATGACTATTCACAAGATAACGATTCTTGGTTTACAAGTCTTAAAGCAATCGCACTAAAAAGTGGCTTTGCGAATAATAATAAGGAATATAAGGCCAATCTTGATAAATTCGTTGGTCACATTGGTGATGCCGCCGAAATTCTAAGAATTTCGCTGACGGGAAGTAAAAATTCGCCAAACCTTTGGGCGATTCTTAAAGTCCTCGGCAAAGATGAAGTTGATTTAAGACTTAAATATATTATTGAAAAGTTAAGCTGAAACTGATTTACTATATCTCGTCGGTCCTATGGTCAAGCGGCTAAGACGCAACCCTCTCAAGGTTGAATCGCGGGTTCGATTCCCGCTAGGATCACCATTTTTGCTAAACAATCTGATTTAAGTCAGATTTTTTTATAAAATTCTCATTAACTAAACTTAATTTTAATAATCATTATAAATCTAAAGTTTAGATTTATTTATTATAACTTGTTAGCATTAAACTCGCGATCATCGCAAGTTGATTTTCGAAAATGTCATAGTTAATTTTATCTTCAGTATCATTCGGTGTGTGGTAATAGCGGTCATCAAAATGAACAAATGAGAGGGAAATAATTCTTAAAAGACCAAGATAATAATGGTCGCTATTTGGCTGGTTTCCGGGCATGATGTAGTTTTCGATGTCATATTCCTGACATTTGTTTTCTATCGATGAAGTCAAGCTGCCATAATTACCAATAATTTCTAATTCATAATCATTTGAGCCGCCACCAATCATATCAAGATTGAAAGAAGCTCTTGTATCTGATTTTTCACCGACCATATTTCTTGAATAGAAAAAAGAACCATACAACCCAGCTTCTTCGCCGTTATAGGCAATGAAAATGATGTTTTTCAATAGTCGTTCTGCGTTTGCAGAGTAAATGCGAGCAAGCTCGAGCATACCAGCAACGCCCGAAGCATTGTCCAATGCTCCAGCAAAATAGCCATCGTCTTCAGCATCAAAGCGACCTAAGTGGTCAATATGCGATGAAACGATAATTGATGAGGTAGCGCCAACATCTAATATACCAATGACATTATTGACTGTTTTTGTCGCTGTATCCACTTCATATGATACATCAACTTTATTTAAGCCGGTGCCGATGTTATTAATTAGTCGAGAATACGATTCTCCACTTGAGTAGAGAATAAGGAAATCGCCATTATTAAACATGTCGCCTTGTCCATACTCAATTGTCGGATATGGATAATCCCCATCGCGAACAATGGCTCCCTTTGCACCGTCATTATATAAGTCGCCAAGAATAGTGGAAGTAATACTATCAACTAGTACGATTTTGTCAGCGTAATTAACGCTTGTATTTGTAAAACTCACTAATTCAGCTTGATCATTGAATTCGCGAGGGGAATAGACAATACCAAACGAAGAAAAATTGCCATAAAAGAAGGAAAAATCGTACGCATAACGATATCTTTCGGTTGCTGTTTTCGCTGTATTCCCTACTTCAAAAGAAAAATACTCGCTAAAAATGCGCGTGTAATCTTGCTGATATGGTTGAAAATATCCAGTTTCTTCAGAATAAGGGGTTAGTCCTAATTGTTGAAATTCATCAGCGACATATTGGCAAGCAAGAAGATTATCAGCACTGCCTGAAGCGCGTCCACCAATTTCTGAACCAGCCAAGTAGGAAAGATGCTCTTTTACGTTATCCTTTGATATTAGGGCATCAACATTTTTTAGCGGTCCGTTTGGATCATCACTTGTATTCGATATTGAGTCATCATCAGAAAATGATGAGTCACTGTCTGCGGGTGTGCAGGCGATAAGCGAGACAATGCCGACAATTCCTAGTATAAGCAAATTACGATTTTTCATATTAGACCTCTTTGATGCGTTATGTAAATATTATTCGTATGAATAAAACATTTCAACAATAATATTCGCGATAAATGCTAAAAGCGCTTTTATTGTGATAATATGTATCCATGAACGCTATCTTTTTATACTCGGAAGCTCCTGGTAACGGCAAAATTGTTAAGCGTATATCTTATATCGAAAAAAAATTAAATAATATTTTTTCGAAAGTCGATATTGTTAAAACGAATAATCTGCTTGAACTTGCCGAAAACGCAAAAAAGTCATGTGGCAATTACGATGTTTTAATTTTTGCTGGTGGCGACGGGACCTTCCATCGCATCATCAACGCTATTGCCAAGGAAGAAAATAGACCGATTCTTGGATACATCTCAAGCGGAACCTTAAATGATTTTGGTAAGAATTTTGGGATTAATCGTCGTATTTCTAAATCCTTAAAAATTATCAAAAAAGGGAAGATAAAACCATTTGATATTGGTCTTATCAATGGAATAACATACTTCGCTTTTGTTGCCGCGATAGGCGCATTTAGTGAAATCTCTTATGCGACAAAAAGAGGAAGAGTAAAATTATTTGGCAAAATGGCTTATTACGTTAATGCCGTCAAAGATGCGGTAGCGCCGCAAAGCTTTGATGTTAAGATAGTTATCGACGGTATGACTTACGAACACAAAGTGCCATTCGTTTTACTGCTGAATGGCAAATATATTGGTGGTTTCCCCATTAGTTTAAGAAATAAGGTTGACGATGGAAAATTTGATCTATATCTTACAAAACCAGGACTATTTAATGGTCTATTAAATTATCTTTTTTTGAAACGTCACACTTCCTATTATCGAGTTGATAAAATCTCCATTTTTCCTAACATAGAAAAGCCGTGGTGCGTCGATGGTGAAGAGGGAACATCTGGTCCAATCGACATTGTTTTACTAAAAAAGCACATGAATATATTTACGAATAGATAGTTTGCCAAGATAGCAAAATAGAGCCTAATTTGCTTGCTTTTTTGAAAATTCGGTGCAATTCCCAAGTAATTTTGAAATTATTGTGTAGAATATTAAATATTCTTATATTAAACTATAATCATAGAAAAGCGTAAGCCCAGAAAGAAGGTATTTTATGAAAAAAATTACTCTCGCTTTAACCATCTCAGCACTAATTGCTCTTGTTCTAGGTGTTGGAATCTTTGTTGTTGAGGCCTTCATTAACCCAGGAGTATATACGTTCGCCGGTTTCTTTATGGATAGCTGGGGACAAATTTACTCATGGTTCAGTTTTCTAACTAACCCAGACTGGGGTGACTTACTCCGCATTGTGATGCTTTCGGCAATCGGTGTATTCGGTTTAGTTATTCCAATTATTTGGATTGTTCTAATGGTTAAATACAACAAACCAAAATCAGCTTTAGTTCTAGTTAGCTGGTACCTCATTCTTGCTGTAAGCGTTTTTGATACAGCTTTTTTAATTGGATCACCGAACTTTCTCGCTGTTGTATTAGCTCCATCTGACATTCTAACTTCAATTTTATTATGGGCCACCCATGGTTTCATCGCCTTAGCCCTAATTCTTGTTCTTGTTGCCGGCATAATTAACATGGTTTATTGTGCCAATGCTCCAACTCCACCAAAGAGAACGTTTTCAAATGCGAGTGGATCTGATGAGCGTTTAGTATTAATTCGGGAAGAACCACAACCAAATGCGCCTAGCGCAGATGAGATACGCGAAGTTCTTCATGACGAATTAGAAAGCGCACCTGTTCCAGCTGAAAAACCCGAACAGGCTCAATCGCCAGTCCATACCGTTAACACTCAGCCGGGAATTAGCGGACCTCTATTAGTCCAGTATATTAATACTTATGGTCCTCAAGCCCAACCACAGGCTGCTCCGGCTCCGCAACAAAACCTATATCCGCCATATCCCTTCTTAGCTGCTTGCCCTTGCGCTCGCGGTAATTTTGTTCCTTGCATGCAAGCTGGTTACTGCCCTTGCATGAAAGACGGAAAATTCCCATGCTTGGAACAACATAGTGTCTCAGAACCAAAACCTGAACCAAAACCCGAACCTGTTCCTGCTCCAGTTGTTGAACCAAGTCCAGCACCTGCAGTCGTGGCGCCAGCAGTGGCACCTGCACCAAGCAGCGGTTATGATGTGGTCAAGGAAGAACCAGCTAAACCCGAAGCGGTCGATGTCGAAAAAATTAAAGAAATAATGCATGGCGAATTAGGGTTGGTTAAACCTATTGAAAAGCCATTAGTCAAAGAAGAGCCAAAGGCTCCTGCTCCATCGGTCGTACAAGTCGGACCTTCGCTTGAAGAGATTAGAGCCATGGTTCGTCAAGAATTAAAGGTCGAGGAAAAAGAAGAAAAACCAGCGCCGATTATCGTCGCTGTTCCTGCTCCTTTACCGGCAAAAAGCGAACCAGTTAGTGAACCATTAAGCGAAGATAAAATTA
>JAEWLX010000102.1 GCA_023457325.1 Bacillota bacterium
TCGTGATTTACCTTGACTATAGCGCGACAACCAAAACTGATTCCCGCGTTTTATCGTACTTCAATTTAGCTTCTGAGAAGTATTTTGCTAATGCGAATTCACTTTACAAGATTGGTAAAAAGGCTAAAGGCGCGATTAATCGAGCTGGGCAACAAATATTACGAATATTGAACTTTGATAGTCATGAAATTATTTTCACTAGCTGCGCGACAGAAGCGAATAATTTGGTAATTAAAGGCGTAATTGAAAGCTTTAAAGGAAGAAAAAAACGTATTATTACGACCATGTTTGAACATTCTTCAATCATTGGACCAATTAACGCTTTACAAAAAAACGGTTATTTAGTCAGCGTTGTTCGTCATAACGAAAATGGGCAAGTTGATTTAGAGGATTTGCAAAAACTTCTTAGCGAAGATGTTGCGTTAGTTTCAATTGGATCGGTTAACTCCGAAATTGGCATTCGTCAACCCATTGAACAAATTGCCGAAATAGTTCACGAAGCAGGAAGCCTTCTTCACTGTGACGCAACGCAAAGTATTGGCAAAGAAATTATTAATCTTAATGTGGTTGACTACGTAACTTTTTCCGCACATAAATTTTATGGCGTCAAGGGTATCGGCGCGCTTGTTAAACGTTATAGTGCTCCTCTTTCATCGCAAATTAAAGGCGGAAACAGCACAACTATTTATCGTTCAGGAACACCGGCGACTCCTTTAATTCTTTCTTTAAAGAAAGCTTTACAATTAATATATAAAAATCATGACCGAAAATATCAAAAAGTTAAAACTTTAAATGCTTTTCTACGTCGAAGGCTGACAAAAATCGCAAACGTAGTTATTAATAGCCCGGTTGGAGGACTCCCTCACATTCTGAATTTTAGCATTATAGGCTATCCTAGCCGTAAGATGATTAGGGAGTTATCAAAACTTGATATTTATGTTTCTAATCATAGCGCTTGTGCAAGCAATACAAGCAAGTCACAAGCCATTTTAGCCTTAACAAACGATCAAAAACGGGCATCTTCAAGTCTGCGTGTAAGTTTGTCCCATTTGACAACCAAATTAGAATTACGAATGTTTTTAGCCTCTCTTAAAAAGGTGGCGGGATAAATTATGAAAGCTGTTATCATTTCCGCTGTTTGGTGTCCCTCGTGCTTAATTATGATTGGTCGTTATCATGAACTCCGTGATATGCATCCAGATATCGAATTTATAGAATTTGATTATGACGACGATAAAGACGCCGTAGCCAAACACAAGGTTTGGAAAACACTGCCTGTGATGATTTTGTATATTGATGATTTAGAAGTAGCGCGCTTTATTGGCGAAAAATCATTAAACGAACTTTCCTCGAAAATTGAGGAATTAAAACATGGTAAGTAAATGGCAGAAGTTTTTATTTGCCGTCGCTTCTGTTTTTTTATTGTCATCAAGTGGCGGTGATTTTTCTTCTCAAGAACCTGCCGCAAGACTTGAACCAATTAATGAGGTTAATTTGCATTTTTTTTATAGTGAATACTGCGCCCATTGTAGTGAAGAAAAAGATTTTTTAGATGAAATAAAAGATGATTATGCAAACCTTAATATTATTCGTTATTTAACCGATTCGCTTTTAGGCGAAGGAGGGGCGAATCCTGATTATTCGCGTAACATTCAACTATTAGAAGATGTTGCTGATGTTTTTGATATTACTGCTGGCGTTCCGTTAACGGTTATTAACGGCAAAGCCTTTTTGGGGTTTAACCCCACCATTGAATATTCGATTCCTAAATATATTGAAAAGTACTCAGAATTTCCTCAAGCCGATGTTGTAAGCAAAATAATTAATGACGAAGATATTGTTGAAGGCGATATCGATCGAAGCGAGTTAGAATTAATTGAACTACCGTTAATTGGGGTTGTCGATCCCAAAACAATTTCGCTTGGAGTTGTGGCGATAGTATTGGGTTTTGTCGATGGATTCAATCCGTGTGCGATGTGGGTCTTACTCTTTCTTATTTCGCTTTTGCTACCTAATGGTGACCGAAAGAGAATTTTTATTCTGGGTGGAGTCTTTCTATTGACGTCAGCCTTGTTCTATTTTGCTTTGATGATGGCTTGGATAAACACTGTCGTCCTTGTAGCTGCTAACTTAGCGTTTCGAATTATTGTTGGCGTCTTTGCATTATCCGCAGGAGGCTTTAACCTTTATCAATTTATCAAAAACGTTCGCCAAAAAGATGTGGGTTGTGAAGTAACCGACGAGAAGCAGCGCACCAAAATAATGGAACGCGTCAAAAGGATTATCAATCAAAATAAGTTGATTCTAGCTTTGCTAGGAGTCATTGTATTAGCCTTAATTGTCAATTTTATTGAATTAGCTTGTTCGGCGGGACTCCCATTGGTTTTTGCTAATATTTTGGCGTTAAACAATTTGGGAGGATGGTCGAGTCTTGGATACGTTTTAATTTACATTTTCTTCTTTATTTTGGATGACTTAATTGTTTTTACCATCGTCATGCTGACTCTTAAAATTAAAGTTATTTCTAATAAAATTGCTCGATACAACCATTTGGTGGGCGGACTACTAATGGTGGCAATCGGCATTCTTATCATCTTTTTCCCCGCTATTTTACAATTCAATTTCTAATTTTTGAGCACATAACTAATAATTTTGCCGAAAATTTGTTAATATAATATTACACATGTCATAGTTTACTATGGCATAACATAAATAAGGAGAATCAAATATGGAAGAAACTGTCTACAGCATGCCTTTAATTGGCGACAAGGCTCCGGCTTTTAAGGCCGTAACCACACAGGGAATGATTAATTTCCCCGAAGACTACAAAGGAAAATGGG
>JAEWLX010000103.1 GCA_023457325.1 Bacillota bacterium
GAACAACGCAGTTTTGGGGGCAGAAGTCGCTATTGCTCTCAGCGCGTTAAAACACTAGGGGGAATCTACTATGAAAAAATTACATCGTTTTACGAAAGCGCTCTTCGATCTCGCCGAACAAAAACCAGTTGCTAAAATTAGCGTCGAGGAATTATGCAACAAAGTTGGAGTAAAACGACAAACGTTCTATTATCATTTCAAAGATATGGGAGACCTAATTAAAGCCATTATGATCGATTTTTGCGAACATCGCATCGATAAAGAAGGCGGGCTTCCTGAAGACGCTCGTTTTGTTGCTGAGTTATATGCCGGACACAGTGATATTCTTAAAAACTTTTTAACCTCGCCGTATGCTACAGAGATGACTAATTTTCTTCATAGTTATTTATATACTCGTTCTTACAATCGTATTACGACTAACCCCAAATATAAAAATTTGCCAGCAGAACAGCTTCAAAGTGTTTCGCGTATTGTTGCGAGCATCTTGGTAACTGAATTATCGTTTTGGATAAAAAGCGGAATGAAAGAGGATAAAGAATTTATGCTCAATCGTTTTCGCGTCATGCTGAAAAATATTGAAAAAATGATGGTTGAAAATTCTCTTCGTGATAATTTGCACCGCGAAGATGCATTTCAACAAAACGAAAATGCCCAGAACGAGCATTAGATAAGGAGGTAGTTGTGGTTGATTTTGAATTTATATCGCCAACAAAACTGTTTTTTGGAAGAGAAAAAGAAAAGGATATTGGCTTAATTATTAAGTCATATGGCTTTAAAAAAGTCTTGTTTCATTATGGTTCAGTTTCAATTAAGCGAAGTGGGCTTTACGATAAAATCGTAAAATCACTTAAGGATAACAGTATTGAATTTGTTGAACTAAGCGGTGTTCGCGTTAATCCTACACACTCGCTCGTTCGGGCTGGTGTATTTTTGGCCAGAAAAGAGAAAGTAGAGATGGTTTTAGCTGTCGGCGGCGGTTCAGTCATTGACTCAGCTAAAGCGATAGCCGCGGGTTTTTATTATGATGGTGATCCCTTTGACTTCAATCTTTATATCGCTAAGCCTAAAAAGGTTTTACCAGTCGGCGTTGTCTTAACAATTGCTGCCGCTGGTTCAGAATTATCGGCATCGTGTGTTATTTCTAATGATGAAACAAAGATTAAAAGCGGATTTAATAGCGATCTTGTTCGACCTCTGTTTGCGGTGTGCAATCCAGAATTAACTTATTCGGTAAGTAAGTATCAAACAGGATGCGGCATCGTTGATATTATTTCCCATTCTTTTGAAAGATATTTTTCGCCAAGTCCTAGCAAAGAATTAGCGGACGAATTTGCTTTGGGAGTTATACGCCACGTTGTTGAAGTCGGTAAAACAGCGATCGAAAAACCTCGTGATTATCAATCAAGAGCATCTTTGATGCTGGCGAGTAGTTTCTCTCATAACGGCATTACTGGTTTGGGCAAAAAGGTTAATATGCCAGTCCACAAGTTGGCGCATGGATTAAGCGGTTTTGATCACAACATTGCCCACGGAGCTGCTTTGTCGGTGCTCATGCCGGCCTGGATGGCTTATGTCAAAGATGCAGAAATTGATAAGTTTGCCACTTTTGGTCGCGAAGTGTTTAAAATCCATTTTGTTAATAAAGAAGAAAGTGCTAATATGGGAATACGCGAATTGCGGAATTTCTTTAAAGAAATAGGCATGCCGCTTACATTAACAGAGTTAGGAATCAACAAAGAAGACATCCCGCTTCTAGTCGATATGATTACGGAAAAAGGTACACGTGTGGTTGGCCATTCCGTACGACCACTAGATGCAGAAGACATTGAAGCCCTTTTGCTATCGTGTCTCTAGGGAGGTTTTATTTTTATGAAAAAAGAAGATGCCGCAAGTTTAATTGTCTATGCCGTAATGATTGGTTTAGCTTTATTTATTGGTTTGGGGATAATCCAACCGATTTTTGCATCAAATGCTTCAGTAGCAGGAAGCCAATATCTTTTTGCCATTGTTTCCGTTATTATCGGCGTTTTATTTAACGCTTTATTATTAGAACTCGGTCATGTGATTGGTGGTCTTTTGGGTAAATATCGTATTACCTCTGTAAACATTCTTGGTTTTACTTTTTATAAAAAAGACGGCAAAGTTAAATTTGCTTTTAAAATGTTTGATGGTTTAACTGGTGAGACAAAGTTTTTACCAAAAAGTGAAAAATCCAATCCACGCTTAGCGATTGTTCTTCCGATTTTGTTCTTTCTTGTTGAACTGATTGCAGCGATTATCATATATGCCCTAATATCTACGAACTACAATATCGATTTAGTGTGGCTTTCAGTTGGATCGATCATTGTCGCTTCAATTGGAGGAATGATGACTTTTTATAACATCGTCCCTTTCAAACTTGATACGATGACCGACGGTTATCGAATGACCCTTTTTTCAAAGAAGATAAACATTGAAGCATATAATGAGTTAATGCTTATCGAAAATAGTGGCGGAGAACTATCACCTCGCGTCTTTGAAGAAATAACCGATTATACGGCTGAGGTAAACTTGATTACTGTCTACCGAAATATCAAAGAAAAGGATTTCGTCAAAGCTGAAGAGATATTAGAAAATATCATTAAAAACGAAACCAAGACGAGCTCCTCAACACACAATCGTTCGATTGCTCAACTCCTCTTTTTGAAAATCATGAACGAGACGCTTGAGGAAGCCAAAAAGCACTACGCAAAAATATCGACAAACATTCAGCGATTTATTTCTAACGACCTCTCAATGCCTTCTTTAAGAGCGTATATGCTTATTGCTGGCTTGATGGACGATTCACAAGGTGAAGTCATGTATTGTCTTGATCGAAAAAAGAAAGCTATTAAATATACACCGGCCGGGATAAGCGACATCGAAAACACTTTGTTTAACGAAGCGTTAGAAAAAATAAAACTCGCCCATCCTGATTGGAAGTTAGAACTTAAATAATAAAAAAGCCCTTTATAAGGGCTTATTTTTTTGCCGCTTTGCTTATTTATCTTTTTTTAGCAAATCGCGGATTTCGGTTAATAGCACAACATCAGGTGCGGGCTCTGGTTCTGGTTCAGGCTCTGGTGTGGGTTCGACTTCCCCGTCTTTGTGATGAATCTTGGCAAGAGCGGCATCCTTTACTTTTTGAATACTAGCAAAGATTTTAATAACCGCGAAAAGAACAAGGGCAATTAATAGAAAATTAATAACAGCATTAATCAATAGGCCCCAGTCAATTTTGCTTAAAGAAAGATACCAATTTCCGTCAATGGCAAGAACGCCGACTGTTCCGTCTTGAACATCGGCTAAAACACTATTCGGAAGAATGGTGTAAAAACTGTCTAAGCCACCATCTACAGCTAGACCGATGACGGGCATAAGAATGTGATTAACTAGCGCGCCGATAATGGCGGAAAAAGCGCCACCGATAATAACTCCGACCGCAAGCTGCATAACGTTTCCGCGGCTGATGAAATCTTTAAACTCTTTGAAAATTTTCATGATTTTATTTTTTCTCCTACTCA
>JAEWLX010000104.1 GCA_023457325.1 Bacillota bacterium
CCCATCTATTTTCTATTTAATAAGCAGTCAATTAAGTACTTACTTGTCGTCTATTTGATGAATATCGTCTTAAATGTTTTGATGAACTGTTACTTGCTTTTTGTTTTCGGTGCGACTAGTGCATACGTTGATGCCCTGATCGTTATGGAACTAATTGTCTTTGCTGTCGAAGCTTTCGCTATCTATTGGTTTAAAAATATTCGTTTTAAGGCCTTTTTAATTGCCTATGTAGCGAATTCTGCAAGTTTGCTGATTGGATTACTATTTAATCGTTTTAATCTCCTAGTAAGCTTTCCTATCATTATGATGATATTACTCCTAGTTATCTTTATTACCGAATTTATCTTAATCTTTATTTACTTAAAGAAAAACGCTAAGCAAGAAGAAAAATAGAAAGATAATCTCCTAGTAATTTTGGTTGTGGTTATAGCGGCTTAATTTGGCTGCGATTTTTAATTAGGGCAATGACTATTACGATAATAGGAACGATGATAATTAACGCTATTGAGGCGATAATAAGCCAGAAGAAAAAAACCAACCATGACCACTCGTATCTTACCGGTTCGGGGCGGACAAAGAACAACACCAAATCACTTATTTCTTGATCGCTTACATCGCCGGGAATCGACATACTCGCCCAGTTGGGGTGGTGAAGACTGATATTGAAAGATAAGTCCTTGACGACAGCTTGTCCTCCGATAGTAAATGAGACAATCACTTCTCGGACATCTAGATGTATGCGGTTATCCCAATTGAAATAAAGTTTGGCCGCTGTATAATCATCTTCTTCTTGATAACTATAAAGGCTAATCCGGTGATTGGAATAGTCTATATCGTCTAGTATGTCATTTTTCGAAAAGCCAGCAATCTGCACAATTCTTTCTTGATAGGCAAAGTCCCCGATTGGAGAAGTGCCATCATAGGCAAAACGCACCTCGTAGGAATAAGAATCATCTGGCAAGATAGCTTCGATATAATCGACAAACTTGATTTCATCAAAGTAAACGCTATGGGAGTGCTCCTCGTCAAAAAGATAGTGAATTGCACTATTAGATAGTTTTATTATGCCTTCACCCTCATTGATGATTGTGCCGCCGATAAGGACATATTTTGTAGACTCTTCTTCTACAATTTCAACTCTTTCATCAACAAGTTCATAATCAATATATGTACTAGGATAGCCAACTGGCACTGGCGAGTTAGCCATTAAAAGAGGTGTCAACAACGCAAATATAGAGAGTTGATATCGCTTTTCCATTATGGTTTTACCTATTCTTTATGGCTTATGGCAAATAGAAAAATGAATATTAGATAATACCGCCTTTCGGCGTCTTTCTTTTCCGAGCGATAATTAACAATGTAACTAGAACTGCAATCGGACCAAGAACAGTCATGGCACTAATAACGATTACGACAACCACAAAACCTTTAAAGAATGGCGAGCCAAAGAAATTCCAACTTCGGCTTTCATACGAACGGCGAATAAAAGATAATTCCAGATTTTCTAATTCTTGATTAGAAACATCGCCAGCAAAAGAAATGTAGACATCAGAATGACCACTATCTTCCCTTTTAATGCTTTCCCACTCATAAAACACACATTCCACGTCATTCATCAAAAAAGAAATAAAAAGGGTTTCCGATGAGTATTCACCAGGATTATCCCAATCAAAAGAAATCGTATAAGTTGTTTTATCGTTGCTCTCATTATATGAAACATCAGAGACAGATAAGTTTGACACAACAATAGCCGTGATTATGTCATCGCCACTGTAACCTCGAAGTTCACTCCTTTTAATAATATAACTAACATCCCCTAGAGGGGCATGCCCATTATAAGAATATTTTTCTTCATAAAGGTAAGATTTACTAGGCTTCAGGCCTTGAATTGACTCGATGTTATTGTAATTATGATTAATGATGTCATAATCGTTACCTTCAAAACGATAGACAAGAGAACTATATCGAAAACTAATAATTCCTTCGCCGATATTGCTAATCTGGCCACTAAAAGTTATAAACTTAGCACTTCCTTCTTCACTGATAATGGCGTTTTCATTAACTATTTCATAATCAGTGTATTCATCAGGATATAACTCCGGAGACGGTGAGTTTGACATAAGCAAAGGAACAAAAGCGAATAGCAAGAGTGACTTATGTAACTTCTTCATATTGGTAATTGTATCACTCTATCCTCAGTATTATAAAGTCAAAACAAGAGGAGGAAAGAAAATTGTTTAACAAAAGCAGTAAACAACTTTATAAAATAAGTTATAATATAAATGCCATTAAGGCTCTCGTCTTGCCCCGCAAGAGAGGACACCCCCCGAGACAACATAAGTCTTGATAAGAATTAAAACCTCAGCCTGATAGGTTGTTTTAATTGCATGAGGAGGGGTGATGCCTACGAACAAAGTCAAACATATTCATAATCAAAAAAATAATCTCAAGGAAAGGATTTTACTATGAAAAAAACGAATATCTTACTAGCGTCTATCCTCGCTTCAGTGCTTGTTCTTTCATCATGCGGACCCAAGGTTGAACCATTAGGTATTACGATTACTTCAGAAAACAATGTCGTTTCAGTCATTGAAGGCGATACTTTGCAATTGACCGCCACCGTTCATCCTGAAGGTGCATCGTCATCAGTTACTTGGTCAAGTAGCGATGATGATCTGGCAACCATTTCTGATGCCGGACTAGTTACAACCCTTAATGACGGCAATGTTTTCTTGTATGCTACCTCATCTGTTAAAACGAGTGTTCGTGGCGAGTTTGCTTTGCAAATAAACCAAGACCCTAACCCCGATCCACAATCAATAAATATTGTCAGTAGCACGGGTAACAATTTTGTTGCTATTGGTTTAACTTTACAACTAACTCATACTGTTCTTCCGCCTGGCTCAGATCAAAATGTAACATGGGCAACTGCCAATGGTGACATCGCTACAGTATCGCAGACTGGTTTAGTGACGGGTGTTCAAGTGGGCAGCACTAACATTTCGGCAATTTCAGTCGACTTTCCATCTGTCAGTGGACAAATATCAATCACAGTCACCGACGTAACACCTCCGGAACCAACCGTTGAGTGGGATGAAGTTGATTTTGCCTCTCATGAGGATTTCATGAATGCCGAAAATGATACACCTTTAAAAATTAAAGGCAAAGTATGGCATGTCCTACCAATTGAAGGTTCAGGTCATGAGGCGACAATTAGTTATTACATTCAAAATGGCACAGAAGGATTTTATGTCTACGGCCAAAATGCTTTCTTTTTTCCAGTTGAAGTCAATAAAGTATATATTGTCGGCGGCTTTAAAGATTATTACTATCAAGGCTTGCACGAAATCATTGGTGTCGAGTATTTCGAAGAAATAGATGAAAGTATTAACGTTACAATCAATGATTTATCCTCAATAAACGTCATGGATAATGAAGTAACAGCGCCTTATCATGCTTCTTATGTAAATATTCCTAGTGGAACGATATCATCGCTTCCTACCTCGTATTCCGCAGCCTATAGTGTCAACGTTGATGTCGGTGGTAATGTTATCGCCTATCGTGTTGACCCCAAAGTTAGTGGAGTAACAGAATTTGCAACTATTACCGCGGTCTTTCAAGGGATGGCAGTTGGTAGCGCTCTATCAGCAAAAGGTATTTTAACAGCCTTTGGCTATGGATCAGTTAAGTCAAATCAATTATTAATTGTCAAAGCCTCCGATATCGAAGGTCAAGCAATGGGGGATCAGATGGCGGTGGAACTCGCCTCCGAAGTTTTAGTTCTCGAAAACACGATTGAACTCGATGAAAGCACAATCACTCTTCCAACGACTGTCGATGGCTTCGATGGTGTAGATGTTTACTGGACGAGCTACAATCCCGAGATTTTTTCTGGCGGTCCGATTATTCGCCCGGTTAATGATACCGACATTGTTTTAGAAGCAACCTTTGTGAAAAATAGTGCTAATATCAGCAAGGATTATGTGGTCACTGTTCTTGGAAGTGATCAAAGCAATCAAACTAATGCACATCTATTAGATTTTGAAGATGCTGCTGAAGCTGATTCTTATGGAAATAGTACATCTCAACCTTCATACAACCATTCGGCGTCAAATAACTTGGCGACATTAGGAACACCGACTGCCACATGGCATTATGGAAGAACCTTAATCTCCGCTATTCAAAATGATCGCGTTAATGGAACTTGGTCAGCAAGAATGCAATCCGACAAGAGTGTACAAGCTAACAGTGGCAGACTTGAATTGCGTGAAGACTTTGTCTTCGACTTTCTTGAATTCAATGTTGCAACTTACGGAAACGATCCTTTAAATGCAAAATTAGAAGTATCCTATTCATTAAATGAAGGAGTAAATTGGACAGCGCTTGATCGAGTATTTGTTGTTGGCGCAAGACAATTTGAGTTATGTCGCGTATATATTCCGACCGAAGGGCAAAGTGCTCGTATTGCCATTTCTCTTCTTGTTGATGGCACGTCATATCGCATCAACTTCGATGACATCCGGTTAGCGAGAGTAGGTGATTAACTTGATCAAGAAACCATCAATTATTTTGTCCGTCTTTCTGCTTTCCTTGGCGTCTTGTGCTCCGAGTGTCGAAGCTGTTCCTACGGGAGTCGATATTTATTTAGGCGAAGAAATTGTCAATAGTGTAACGATCTTTTTAGGAGATGAACTAGATTTAGACGCCGTTGTTCATCCCGACAATGCTTCGCAAGAAGTATACTGGTCAATTAATGATACAAGTATCGCTACCATCGATGATGAAGGACTAATAACTCCTCTTCTTGTGGGAACAACAACAATCAAAGCGGTATCTAATATTGCTTCATATGTTTACAAAACAAGTTTTTTAGAAGTACGCGAACCAACATATTATGGAAGCGGTAAGACAAGTAGTGATCCTCTTTTTATCGGTGAGACCGATGAGGAAGAACCACTCGACATTTATTTCTTTGAGATGCAACA
>JAEWLX010000105.1 GCA_023457325.1 Bacillota bacterium
TTTATCAGGAATGCTCAAGGCCAGATTAAATACACTACCGGTTGATAATGTTTTAACTGTCAAACCAGTTTATCTAAAGGATTTACTATGAGTTTTAAAACGCATATCCGATTGATGACAATCGACGATTTGGATCAGGTCATGGAAATTGAGAATGATTCTTTTGTCGCGCCATGGCAAAGACAAGATTTCTTATACGAGCTGAACGACAACCCCGTTAATGTTATTTTTGTGCTCGAAGTGGAAGTTAATGGCAAAAATGAAATTGCTGGCTTTATCGACTTTATGGTTACGTTTAATTCAAGTACCATATCGCAAATCGCTGTAAGTGAGCAATATCGCCATCACAAACTTGGAACAAAACTTCTTAACAAGATGTTTGAATATTTGCGTAACGATTATAGAGAGATAGTAGAAACTATTACTTTGGAAGTAAGAACTCATAACAAGTCCGCCATCGCCTTTTATGAAAAAAACGGATTTGAGGGCGTTTTAATCAAGCCTCATTATTATGATAACGGCGACGATGCTTTGTATATGGTTAGGAGATTAATCTAATTATGGCCACCATTTTAGCCATTGAATCAAGTTGTGATGAAACCGCAGTTGCGATAACCAAAGACGGCGCTCTTTTAAGTAATGTCGTCGCAACGCAAATCGAAATGCATAAAAAATATGGCGGTGTCATGCCAGAGATGGCGGCACGTCTTCATGCCGAAAACATTACCATCGTTCTAAAAGAAGCGCTTGAAAAGGCTAATATAAAACTTGAAGAAGTTGATGCATTTGCCTTTACAAGAGGGCCAGGACTTATCGGCGCTCTTCATGTGGGAATGCAGATGGCTAAGACGCTAGCCCTTATTTATCAAAAACCATTAATTCCCGTTCACCATTTAGCGGCGCATATCTACGCCAATGAATATATTAAGCCGTTTCAGTTTCCGATGCTTTGCACAATTGTTTCGGGCGGTAATACTGAATTAGTTTATATGGCAAAACACCTTGATTTTGAAATTGTTGGTGAAACCAAAGATGACGCAGTTGGTGAATGCTTTGATAAAGTAGCCCGTGTTCTCGGCCTTCCTTATCCAGGCGGACTACCAATCGATCGAAATGCCAAATTAGGAAAGCCAACTTACAAACTCCCAACCCCATTAAAAAACGGTGGATTTGATTTTTCATACTCTGGGTTAAAAACGGCTGTTGTTAACCTTGTAAATTCGCTTAATCAAAAAGGTGAGGAAGTAAATATTCCTGATATGTGCAAATCCTTTCAGGATGTTGCGATTGGCATGGTTGTTGATAAGACAATTGCAGCAGCAAAGTATTATCAAGTCAAACAAGTTGTTTTGGCGGGAGGCGTATCCGCCAATTCCTACTTAAGAGAACAAATTAGCAATCATTTCGCTAATAGCGAGATTGATGTCATTATTCCTCCTTTATGGGCAACAACGGACAATGCTGCGATGATTGCAAAATTAGCCGACCATTTATACGAAAGAAAATTATTCGCCCCGATGGATGTTGGTGTTGATCCCAATTGGCGGATTTCTGATTACGACAAATTTTGATTTACCAGTGATAATCTAAGTGTTAATTGATATAATTAAAAAACGAACAGGCGGAGTAAAACATGGAACCTTTAAGCATCACCGTTTATGACCTTTACGCCATTACATATGGCGACGAACAAGAATTAAAAGACAAACTTAATCAAGGCGTTTATCTCGAAGGTTGGATTAAATCCAATCGCGACAATAAAGCCGTTGGATTTATCGATTTTAATGATGGAACTAACTATAAAGGTATTCAGCTTGTCTACTCGCGTGACAAACTCGGAAATTACGATTCCATCTCGAAATTAAAGACAGGTTCTTCAATTCATGTGGTTGGCGATTTTGTTTTAACTCCAGAAGCTAAACAACCTTTCGAAATACACGTTAAAGAATTAGAACTAATCGGTGAGTGTGCGGATGATTATCCCCTGCAGAAGAAGTATCACTCCGTTGAGTTTCTAAGAGAGATCGCTCATTTAAGACCACGGACCAATACCTTTAGCGCCGTCTTTAGAGTGCGCAATGCTTTAACCTTTGCCATCCATCAATTTTTTCAAGAACAAAACTTTATGTATGTGCATACACCAATCATTACTGGCAGTGACGCCGAAGGCGCTGGTGCTACTTTCTCAGTTGTAACTGGCGAAAAGAAAAATAATGAATTCTTTGGAAAAGATGCCGCTTTAACCGTTAGTGGTCAACTTCATGTTGAAGCTTTCGCCATGGCCTTTCGCGACGTCTATACATTTGGCCCAACATTTCGAGCCGAAAATTCAAATACTCCTCGCCATGCGAGTGAGTTTTGGATGATTGAGCCAGAAATTGCCTTTGCTGATTTAAGTGACGATATGGAATTAATTGAATCGTGTATTAAATACTGTATTGATAGAGTTCTTGATACATGCCCATTAGAAATGGAATTCTTTAATAATGTCCTTGACCAATCACACAGCTTAATAGAAAGACTTGAAAATCTTTTAGCGTCTGAATTTAAGAAAATGACTTACACTGAAGCGATTGATATTTTGCAAAAAGCCGTCAAAGACGGAGTTAAATTCGATAACGATAATATCGTTTGGGGTATGGACTTACAAAGCGAACATGAACGATACATTACGGAGAAAATAGTCAACGGACCAGTTTTCTTAATCAATTATCCCAAGGAATTAAAAGCCTTTTACATGTATCAAAATGATGATGGTAAAACAGTTGCGGCG